>WLJF01000069.1 GCA_009701945.1 Actinomycetota bacterium | reverse complement strand
TGATGGAAAAGAGATTGAGAATCAGATGAGAAAGTGGCTTGCCACACAGGAGCAACACTTTGCAGTTGAAGGCACGCAGAACGCTGCTGATTTCGTACTGACTACCTAGAATTCGGCATATGTCTGACCTGACCGGCGAGCTCATTGATGGGCGCTATCAACTCATCCGCCAGATGGCCACAGGTGGAATGGCAAGCATCTATGAAGCAGTAGATACACGCCTTGATCGTAAAGTTGCAGTCAAGATCATGCACTCGCACTTGGCGCAAGATGAACAATTTGTTGAACGTTTTATCCGCGAAGCAAAAGCTGCTGCTGCACTTTCACATCCCAATATTGTTGCTGTACAGGACCAAGGGTGGAACCAGAATGGAAGCCCTGCCATCTTCCTTGTGATGGAGATGATTGAAGGCCACACACTTCGCGAATACCTCAATGAACAAGGCAAGCTCTCCATTGCAGATGGAATCAAATTCTTACTGCCAGTCTTAAGCGCACTCTCTGCAGCACATAAAATTGGAATTGTTCATCGTGATATCAAGCCAGAGAACATCTTGATCTCTAAAGAAGGTCGCATCAAGATTGCAGACTTTGGGCTAGCAAAAGGCCCTCTCCTCGGTGGCACGATGACCGCTGAATCAAGCGTCATCCTCGGTAGCGTTTCCTATCTTTCGCCTGAGCAAGTTCAGCGCGGTGTTGCAGATTCTCGAAGTGATAACTACTCACTGGGCATAACCGCCTTTGAAATCTTTACCGGTAAGAAGCCATTTGAAGGCGATCAACCAATTCAAATTGCCTATATGCATGTCAATAACCGAGTCCCGAAAATCAGCACGCTTCTCTCAGGTGTTCCAGAGCAACTCGATGATCTAATCTATCGCGCAACCAGTGCCAACCCAGATGAGCGACCACGCGATGCCAGCATCTTCTATGAAGAGCTCTCACGCATCAGCCACACTCTCAACCCAAAAGAGAATCAACTCAGTCTTGAGCTCGATATTCCGATCGAACCTATGCGCCCAAAGTCCTCGCGTAAATCACTGCGCGCAAAGGTCAAAGAGATGACGCAAGCAATTCCGGCAATCCCTGCCCCGCGTGAGACAACGCAAGAGATTAAAAAGCGCAAGAAGGCGAGCAAGCGCGTTCGTCGCAATCGCAAGATTGCACTCTTTATGGCTGTTGTTGTGGGAATTGTTGGTTGGTATGTATTGGTCGGTCCCGGCTCTCGCGTTGTTGTTCCATCGACTGTGGGTGCGACAGAGCTTGAAGTGAGCGCAGCGCTGGATCCACTAGGACTTGCATCTCTCGTGGTTGAGAAACAATTCAGTGAAGAGATTCCTGAAGGTCGAGTTATTCAATCTATCCCTGAAGGTGGCGGTCGTATTGATCAAGGTGGCACCGTCAAACTTGTTGTCTCCAAAGGACCAGAACGATTTATCATCCCTTCACTTGCAGGCCTCACGCCAGAGGCGGCAACTAATGTTCTTGGAAAACTTCCTCTGACGATACTTCCTCTTGCAGAAGAATTTAGTTCCAGCGTTCCCAAGGGCTATGTCATTGATTCCAACCCACCATCTGGTGAGAAGGTCAAACGCAGCTCATCGATTCTTATCCGAATTTCTAAAGGCATCGAACAAGTTGCACTGACTTCCTATACTGGAAAGAGTGCAGATCAAGCGCTCAATGAACTTCAAGATGCAGGTTTTGTCGTCACATCCACATACGCATTTAGTGAAACTCGCCTTGCTGGTGAAGTTATTGCTCAGAAACCTTCAGGTGTTGAAACTGCAGATAAGGGTTCAAAGGTTTACCTCACAATCTCCAAGGGCTCTCAATATGCATATATTCCGAATCTCTTCTCTATCGATGAAGCCAAGGCAGTTGCTGCCCTGAAGGATCTCGATCTCAAAGTTGTGGTGAAGAAAATTGGAAAGAAGACCGTCAAGAAGGTGACAAACGTTTCACCAAAGGTCGGAAGCAAGGTTAAACGTGGCAGTACTGTGACCATCACAGTAGGGTAGGCAAATGTCTAAGGCCATCAAGAAACCACGAATCGGTGCTCACACTCCAACATCCGGAGGAATGGCTAAGCGCTCCATTGCTTATGCAGAACTAACTCAAGCTGAAGCGATTCAAGTCTTCACATCTAACCCACGCGGCTGGGCAATGCCTGAGACCAATCATGAAGCAGATGTGATATTTCGTGAAAAAGCAGAAGCTCTCGATATTGAAACCTATGTGCATGCACCATTTCTTATCAACTTAGGCTCTCCAACGGAGGAGACCTATAAGAATTCACTGGCCTCAACTGCCTATTCCCTAAAGCGCGGACAAGAAATTGGCGCACTCGGAGTTGTGGTTCACACAGGCTCTGCAGTTAAAGAAGACAACGTTGATAACGCATGGAAGCAGATTAAAAAGGGCGTCATGCCCATTCTTGAAGCACTCGATGATGATGCGCCATACCTTCTTCTTGAACCAACAGCAGGACAAGGTCAATCACTAGTTAAGCGACTAGAAGATTTAGAGAACTATCTCAAAGCGCTGGAATACCATCCCAAGGTCGGCATCTGTCTTGATACATGTCACGTCTTTGCAGCAGGCCATGACATTGCAAAGAAGGGTGGAATGAAGGAGACCCTCGACCTTCTGGTTCAAGTCGCTGGGATCGAACGTATTCAACTCATCCACGCTAATGATTCGATGGATGTCTGTGGCGCTCTCAAAGACCGACACCAAAATATTGGTAAAGGCTTTATTGGAGTTGACCCCTTTGCTGAACTGCTCAAGCATCCAGCAGTTGCGAATGCACCTCTAATTCTTGAAACACCTGGCATGGAACCTGAACATGGTGAGGAAATTGCTCTCTTAAAGAAGTTGCGTGGATGAGTTCCTCTCACGCACTGAAGATTCGCCTTGCCCCATGGGCACTTCTGACTGTCTCCGCAGCCTGGGGTATGGCATTCGTTGTCATGAAAGATGCAATCGAGCGACAGAGCGTTAATAACTTTCTCTTTACTCGCTTTACTCTCGCAGTCATAGTGATGGTGGCTCTTAAGCCACAAGTTCTTAAGAAGTTAGATCGCGATCTCATCATCCGCGCAGGATCAGCAGGAATTTTCTTAGGTCTTGGCTATATCTTTCAAACTTTAGGACTTGCCCGCACGGGGGCTGCCATCACAGGTTTTGTCACTGGGCTCTATGTAGTTTTCACTCCCCTACTTGCCTATTTCTTCCTCAAAGAGCGCCTCACAAAATTGATTTGGGCATGTGTATTCATGGCAACCATTGGGCTTGGTCTCTTATCTATTCGTGGGTTTTCTGTAGGAATTGGCGAGATGCTTGTGCTCGCAAGCGCTTTCTTCTTTGGAGCTCACATCATTGCACTCGGTAAATGGTCATCAGGTCGAGATGTTTATGCGATGACGATTGTGCAGCTTGCTATGTGCGCTCTCCTTTCTGGTCTTGCATCAATTCCTGAAGGGTATTCAGCTCCTCCTGATTATGGAGTATGGGCAGTTGTGGTCTTTACAGCGGTGATCTGCACCGCTGTCGCATTTGTCGTGCAGACATGGTCGCAGGCTCATATGACCACAACGAAGGTTGCGGTTATTCTGACGATGGAAGTCGTCTTTGCAGCGCTCTTTGCAATCATCTTTGGTGGCGAACGCTTAACTCTGCAAGCTACTCTTGGTGGCCTGATGGTGTTAACTGCCATGTTTATGATTGTTCTCAAGGAGGAGTAAGCCATGGCAATCGATCTTCGCTCTGACACGGTTACAAAACCAAGTGAGGCAATGCGCGCTGCTATGGCATCTGCCGAAGTTGGCGATGATGTCTATGGCGATGATCCCACCGTTAACTCACTTGAAGAACGTGTTGCTGCAATGTTTGGCCAACAAGCAGGCCTCTTCACTCCTACTGGATCTCTCGCCAATCAACTCGCAATTCGCACGCTGGTAAAGCCTGGTGAAGAACTTCTCGTTGAAACTCGTAGCCATATCGTGCGCGCAGAACTTGGTGCTGCTGCAACATTTAGCGGCATCACAACTCGCACATGGCCATCCACTGATGGACTACTGAAGGCAGATGATGCCCTTGCCATCGCCCACGAAAATGCAGGTCCTTACTTAGTTTCAACTAAGGCAATTGCAGTTGAGAACACCCACAACTTTGGTGGCGGAACTGTGCAACCGATTGATGAGATTGCAAAACTTTCATCAGCAGCCCATGCTCGCGGAATTGCGATGCACCTCGATGGTGCGCGCATCTGGAATGCCCATGTGGCATCTGGTGTTTCATGTGCCGAATATGGCAAGCACTTCGACACTATTAGCGTCTGTCTTTCTAAGGGACTCGGTGCACCGATTGGTTCAGTCATGCTCTCAACGAAAGAACGGGTTGCCGAGGCTCGCATCTGGCGCAAGCGCTATGGGGCCGGCATGCGCCAGGTCGGCATCATTGCAGCTGCTGCTCACTATGCACTCGATAACAACATTGCTCGCCTAGCCGAAGATCATGCACGGGCTAAGAAGATTGCCACAGCACTTGCTGCCATCGACTCATCCCTCGTTGATCCTTCTAAGGTTCACACAAATATTGTTGGCCTTGAACTATCAAAGATTGGAATCACAGCCGCTGAATTAACTGCGCGCTGTAAGGATGCTGGGCTGTGGATTAGCGCTCTTGGTCCGCACTATGCGCGCCTTGTTACCCATCTT
>WLJF01000068.1 GCA_009701945.1 Actinomycetota bacterium | reverse complement strand
CACCTACTGCGCGAGAAGCGATTGATGCAGTTGCAGTGGAGATTACAAAACTTACGCAGTAACGATCATGCCCTTACCGACAACGACGATTCCGCTCTCGGTAACGGTAAAGCGCTGACGGTCGCGTTCAAGATCGACGCCAATCTGAGCACCTGCTTCAACAATTACGTTTTTATCGATAATCGCTTTACGAACAACGGAGCGATCGCCAATCTTTACCCCTGGCATCAAGACAGCGCCATCGACAAATGCGCCATTTCCAACGTGTACATCGTAAGAAGTAACGGTGTGGTTAACGTGCCCTCCAGCAATGATGGAGCCAGCGCCCACAATGGAATCTTGAGCTATTCCACTTGCGCTGAACTTTGCAGGTGGAAGTGATGGCGGATTGGTAAGCAAAGGCCATTCGCGGTTATAAAGATTAAAGATTGGATGGATAGAAACTAAATCCATATGCGCGTCGTAATAAGCATCAATCGAACCTACATCGCGCCAGTAACCCTTATCGCGCTCAGTCGCACCTGGTACAACGTTATTTTCAAAGTCATAGACCTTTGCAACGCCAGCCTTAGTAAGCATCGGAATGATATTTCCACCGAGATCATGGCGTGATTCAAGATCTTCAGAGTCCAGGATGAGCGCTTCTTCCATCACATCGCGCTTAAAGATGTAATTACCCATAGAGACAAGGCTGAGATCAGGATGTCCTGGCATTGCTGGTGGATTAGATGGCTTCTCGTGGAATGCCTTAATAGAGATTCCATCTTCTGCAAGTTCGATGACTCCAAAGTCATGCGCCTCAGAACGAGGCATGCGAATTGCTGCAATCGTAATTCCTGCACCTGTTTCGAGGTGATGTTCAAACATCTGACTTGGATCCATGCGATAGACGTGGTCAGCGCCAAAGACCAGAACATGGTTTGGGTTTTCATCTTGAATTAAGTTGAAGTTCTGCAAGATTGCATCGGCAGAACCGGTATACCAGCGTGGTCCGAGTCGCTGCTGGGCTGGAACCGGAGTGATGTAATTTCCAAGAAGTGTCGACATGCGCCATGTTGTAGTGATGTGGCGGTCGAGTGAGTGTGATTTATATTGAGTCAGAACTGCAATCTTGCGCATTTCAGCATTAACAAGATTTGAAAGTACAAAGTCGATGAGGCGATAAGAACCACCAAAAGGAACTGCAGGTTTAGCACGATCTGCTGTGAGAGGCATCAATCGCTTGCCTTCACCGCCCGCAAGAACAATTCCGAGAGGAACTTCGTAGCGAGCCATGAGAGAAGGCTACTCAACAACTTTCAATCTATCTAGAGTGCCCGATACTCTTACCCGATGAGCGCCACTCGAATTGGAATCGTCACGAAGGAGTGGCCGCCAGCGGTATATGGTGGAGCTGGAGTCCATGTCGTTCAATTGACGCAAGCTCTTCGCAAAGTGTCAGGCGTTGAAGTGGATGTGCATTGCTTTGGTGGCCCTCGTACTGACGGCGCCTTTGGTTATGACACTCCGACTGAATTTGCGACTGCCAACCCTGCTCTTCAGGCAATCGCCACAGACCTTGCGATTGCCAATAATTTGCAGAGCGTTGATGTCATTCACTCACATACTTGGTATGCCAATATGGCAGGACACACTGCTTCGCTTCTCTACGGCACTCCCCATATTGTCAGCGCTCACTCGCTTGAACCGCTGCGTCCCTGGAAAGCCGAACAACTCGGTGGCGGATACAAGATTTCATCATGGGCTGAGAAGACTGCCTATGAAGGAGCTGCTGCCATCATCGCTGTCAGCGATGGAATGCGGGCTGATGTGCTGAGCGCATACCCCGATGTTGATCCAGCAAAAGTTGTCACGATCCGCAATGGTGTTGATACAACAAAGTTTGCACCAAACCATGACGATTCAGTACTGAAAGAATTTGGAATCACTGGTCGCTATGCAATGTTCGTCGGTCGCATTACCCGCCAGAAAGGTTTGGCCCATTTACTTCGCGCATGGAAGAACGTTCCTGCCGAATATGGCCTTGTGCTTGCAGCCGGCAGCCCTGATGAAGAAACGATTGGCAACGAGGTTGCAGCGCTTATCGCCGAACTTCAGAGCACTCGTTCTAATGTCTGGTGGATTAAAGAGATGCTTCCTCACGACAAGCTCACTGCTGCCCTGACACATGCAGATCTCTTCCTCTGTCCTTCTATCTATGAGCCTCTTGGCATCGTGAACCTCGAAGCGATGGGGTGTGAAACTGCGGTGCTTGCTTCTCGCGTCGGTGGAATTCCTGAAGTTGTTTCTCATAAAGTGACAGGCGAACTCGTTGATTACACAACAGATCATGTGCAGTTTGAATCCGATTTAACCTCTGCAATCTCTTCATTGATGGCAGATCCCGATCTTCTTGAAAAATATGGAAAAGCGGGACGAGCACGCGCCCAATTAGAGTTCGGCTGGGATGCCGTCGCTGCCCACACCATTGCGCTCTATAAGAACGTTATTAGCAAGTAAGGAAGTTATGTCACGTCGCGGTTGGTTCCTCTTTATCCTTGTCGGTTTTCTCTGGGGTATTCCATACCTCTTTATCAAAGTAGCCGTTGATCCTGACAATGGATTTAGTCCAGCAACGGTTGTATGTCTACGAACTGCAATCGGCGCTGCAATTTTGATTCCCATTGCAATCAAGCAGCGACAATTTATTTCTGCAATACGTGGGTGGCGCTACATCTTTGCTTATGCGCTACTAGAAATGATTGGGCCATGGATTCTGATTGGAACGGCAGAGCAGAAAATCTCATCAGGACTTACAGGGCTACTCGTTGCATCCGTTCCTATCTGGGCAACCATCTTTGCCTCACTTCGAGGCGATAAAACAGTATGGCATCGAACTCGTTTACTGGGAATCATCGTCGGATTCATCGGGCTCGTGGCAGTTGTCGGCATCGAGAGCATCACGGGAAGCGCTGATCCACTCTCCATTGCAATGGTTCTGGTTGCATCAATCGGTTATTCCTATGCAGTGATGATGGTGCAAGGTGCGCTCCCCCATGTATCAGGAATTGCAATCAATGCAGTTGCAATGTTGATGACAGCGATCTTCTATCTCCCATTCGCAATCGCTCAATGGCCAACACATCAGATCTCTGATGGCGCAATCCGCGCAATTGTGGGACTCGGAGTTCTCTCCACCGGAGCTGCATTCGCAGCATTCTTTACCTTGGCCTCCATCATCGGTGTTGCGCGTGGCTCACTAGTGACATACCTGAACACTGCCTGTGCAGTCGTTCTCGGCGTCATTATTTTGAATGAACCACTCACAACAGGAATTATTCTGGGACTCCCACTTGTATTAATCGGTTCATACTTCGCGAGCCGTAAGCCTGCCAACGCCTAACTATTGAGATACTTTCACAATGCTTGAAGCGCTCTTTCTCGGAATAGTCCAAGGACTCACAGAATTCTTACCGATTTCATCGAGTGCACATATTCGCATCGTGGGCGAATTTATGCCTAATGCAAACGATCCCGGTGCTGCATTTACCGCTATTACTCAGATCGGCACAGAGCTTGCAGTTCTACTCTATTTCCGCAGAGATATTCTCAATATTGCACGTGCCTGGTTTAAACGCGATGGCTCACCTGAAGCGCGCCTTGGAAATCTCATCATCATCGGCACACTTCCCATCGTGGCGCTCGGTTACTTAGGTCAGGATTACATCACCAATAACTTCAGATCACTCTGGTTGATTGCATCGACTCTCATCATCTTTGGACTCATTCTTGGATTTGCCGATCGCGTTGGAAGAAGTGAGAAAGATTTATCAACGCTTAATGCACGAGATGGAATCTTGTACGGCCTTGCTCAATCGATGGCACTAATCCCTGGTGTTTCTCGCTCAGGTGCAACAATCGCACTGGGACGATTCCTTGGATATAAGCGAGAGGCCGCACTTCGCTACTCATTCTTATTAGCCCTTCCTGCAGTCTTTGGAAGCGGTCTCTATGAACTCAAAAAAGCTATGGGTGATTCAACTGTCTCGGTCTATTCCATGCCAGAGATTCTTATCGCAACAATTACCGCATTCATCATTGGCTATGCAGTAATTGCTTGGCTGATGAAATACATCTCCACAAAGAGCTTTACACCTTTTGTGATTTACCGCGTTGCACTTGGTTCAGCGCTCCTGATTGCACTTGCAACAGGTTTAATTAGCGCTCAGTAAAACCTAGACGCTCAAGCAGCTTAGGATCGCGCTGCCACTCCTTGGAAACCTTCACGTGAAGACCAAGGAAGATACGTGCTCCGAGTTCGCGTTCAATATCTTTACGCGCTCTCATGCCAATATCTTTGAGTCTCTCACCCTGATGGCCTAGCAAGATTCCGGTCTGTGAATCGCGCTCAACATGGATAGTTGCGTGGATATCAAAGAAGGGACGACTTCCCTTTTCTTCACGCTCGCCCATCTCATCGATGGTGACCATAATGGAGTGTGGAAGTTCTTCACGAGCATCGCGCAGCGCAGCCTCACGAATAAGCTCACAGATAAGGGTTTCAATCTTCTGATCACTCTTCACATCAGTGGGATAGAAAGCAGGACCTGCCGGCAAATTATCGCCAATTAACTTCTCTAGTAGATCAATCTGCTCATGAATAGCTGCAGAGATAGGGACGATCTCATCCCAGGTAAAACCCTTAGCTAGTTGGGAAATTCCAAGCAAGCGTCCTGCAAGGTTTTTCTTAGAGACTAAATCTGTCTTTGTGACGAGTGCAAACTTCTTCGCACGTGAATACTT
>WLJF01000067.1 GCA_009701945.1 Actinomycetota bacterium | reverse complement strand
ATTCTCAAATTGCAAAGGATTAACAAAGATACTTGCAACAACATCAGAGCTATATTTCTTAGCAAGTGCAAAGAGTGAAGCGTGTCCGGCATGAAGTGCGCCCATTGTTGGAACAAATGCGCAGGCAGAAGGAAGCTGGCGAGCATCTGTTACTACTTTCATGGCTCCAGTCCTTTCAGGTACCGGGCAGGCAGTGAGGTAATTCTAAGGCGTTAGGACAGTTGCGCCAAAAGCTCAGAGATTTTGCCGTGTGTAAGAAGAAGGGCATCGGGTTCAATCTCATGCCATGGTTCCAGAACAAAGCGACGTTCAAAGGCGCGTGGATGAGGAAGTTCTAACTCTGTGGCGCTACTGAGCAAAGTGCCATATTGAATGAGGTCGAGATCGATTATGCGAGGTCCCCACTTTTCAATACGTTCACGCCCCAGTGATTTCTCGATTCCATGAAGTAGTGAAAGTAAATCTATAGCTGGCAAATCACTTTCAAGAATGCATACAGCATTGATGTAATCAGGTTGTTCTGGACCACCCACTGGTTTTGTTGTGTAGTAGGAAGAGACCGCAGTAACGTCAGTTGCCTCTTTGAGCATCGCAACTGCCAGATCCATCTGCTCTTTTGGATTGCCAATATTGGCACCGAGTGCAACTACTGCCTTCATCGGGTAATAGTGACCGAGATATCGGAAGCTTGTGCAGAAATAGGTGCCTTAGGTTTATGCACCGTCACAGCAATATTTGAAATTTCTGGGTGTGCACTCTTGATGCGATCTGCAATGCGTCCTGCAAGTCTTTCAATTAGTTGAACTCGCTCACCTGTGATCTCTTCAACCACAATGTCAGCAAGTGCTCCGTAATCAATTGTGTCCGCTAAATCATCACTCACACTTGCTCGTGATAGATCTAAGTGAATTTCTAGATCAACAAAGAAATCTTGACCATTCTTTGCTTCATGATCGAAAACTCCGTGATATCCAAAACCCCAAATACCTGTGAGTGAGATGACATCACTCATGAGCGAGCTGCTTTCACATTTGCCTTCACGCCGTGAACTCTAACTGCCCAGATGCCCTTGCCGACTAGTGATTGGGTTACTGCCACAGTGGCTTCTTCTCGCTCATCGGGATGATCTCCGCCTAAGAAACGTTTACGTGAGTGACCTATTAGGACTGGATAGCCAAGTGCCACAAATTCATCAATCCGGTTAAGGACTTCCCAGTTGTGTTCAGCATTTTTTGCAAAACCAATACCTGGATCCAAGATGATGTTCTCGCGCTTGACGCCTGCTGCAAGTGCCTTATCCAACTGCACAGTTACTTCTGCAATCACATCAGAGACAACATCGCCATAAATAGCCTTCTCATTCATATCTTTTGAATGTCCACGCCAATGCATCAAGGTGTATTTACATCCCAGCTGAGCAACTGTTGAAAACATGTCAGGGTCTGCGGCCCCTCCGCTGACATCGTTAACGATGCTAGCTCCAGCTTCAACTGCAAGCTTGGCAGTTGTTGCTCGCATTGTGTCGACACTGATTTCAATGCCCTTTGTTGCAAGCTCACGAATGACAGGAATAACGCGTGCTTGCTCTTCTTCCTCAGTAACTCGATCTGCTCCAGGGCGAGTTGATTCACCACCCACATCAATAATATCGACACCGTCTTCAATCATTTCAAGGCCATGTGCAATTGCAAGAGATGCTTCATAGTGCTGGCCGCCATCGGCGAAAGAGTCAGGGGTGACATTGAGAATGCCCATCACCAACATAAGTTTTATCGATTCGTAATAAGGCTAATTGCTTCAGCACGCGTTGCTGCATCGCGCAAAACTCCACGAACTGCAGAAGTTGTCGTGCGAGCCTGAGATTTGCGAACACCACGCATTGACATGCACAGATGTTCACAATCAATAATGACAATCACTCCCATAGGTTTGAGGATTTCAACAAGTGCATCTGCAATTTGAGTTGTGAGACGCTCCTGAACTTGAGGGCGACGCGCAAAGAGATCGACAAGGCGAGCAACTTTGGAAAGACCGGTGATCTTTCCACTGGGGATATAACCAACATGTGCAACGCCATGAAAAGGAGTGAGGTGATGTTCGCAATGAGAAAAGACTTCAATATCGCGAATAATGACAAGCTCTTCGTGACCGATATCGAAGGTAGTTGTTAATACATCCTCTGGCTTCTGCCAAAGTCCTTCAAAGTTCTCTTTAAATGCACGAGCTACTCGTGCTGGCGTCTCCTTCAGTCCATCGCGTTCAGGATCTTCACCGAGAGCTAAGAGAAGTTCGCGCACTGCCTTCTCTGCGCGCTCCTGATCATATGGATGCGCAGCACGACCATCGCTAGGCCCCATTGAAACGGAGGAAATATCAGTCACTCGAAGTTGCTTTCTTCACGCGACGTGACTTGCGCGGTGCATCTGTAGTCGCTGGTGTAACTCGCTCAGGAATATCAACAGGTGGCTGCGTTGATGGTAAACGATTTTCTGATCCTGTCCATGCCGGACGCTTTGGCCATGACTTCACCTTTGCAAAGATTGCAGCAATCTCTTCCTTGTTCAAAGTCTCCTTTTCAAGAAGTTCTAGAACCATCTCATCGAGAATTCCGCGGTTGGCTTCAAGAATGTCATATGCCTCTTGATGCGCCTTCTCAATAAGTTTGCGTATTTCACCATCAACAATGGCTGCAACGTTTTCAGAGTAATCGCGTTGATGTCCGTAATCACGGCCCATAAATGGTTCTGATGCATCTGTGCCCAATTTGATTGCACCAATTGCTTCAGTCATTCCATATTGAGTCACCATGGCGCGAGCAAGCGCTGTTGCCTTCTCAATATCGTTAGAAGCTCCAGTTGATGGATCATGGAAGATGAGTTCTTCTGCAGCACGCCCACCTAATGAATATGCCAATTGATCGAGCAGCTGGTTGCGAGTTGTTGAGTACTTATCTTCATCAGGCAGAACCATTGTGTAACCAAGAGCTCGACCGCGCGGCATGATCGTGATCTTGTGAACAGGATCTGTATGAGGAAGTGCGTATGCAACGAGTGCATGTCCTGCCTCGTGATAAGCAGTAACGCGACGCTCTTCTTCAGACATCAGACGTGATTTACGTTGTGGTCCAGCCATGACGCGATCGATGGCTTCATCAATCTGTGTATTGGTAATCGTCTTCTGGCCCTCACGCGCAGTAAGTAGCGCTGCTTCATTCAATACATTTGCAAGGTCTGCACCAGTAAATCCAGGTGTGCGACGGGCATAAGCAACGAGTTCAACATCCTTGGAGAGCGGCTTGCCCTTTGCATGAACTTTAAGAATATCTTCACGTCCCTTGAGATCTGGACGCTCAACCGGAATCTGGCGATCAAAGCGACCTGGACGAAGAAGTGCAGGGTCTAGAACATCAGGGCGGTTAGTTGCAGCAATCAAAATAACTTGGCCATTTGCTTCAAAGCCATCCATCTCGACAAGGAGTTGGTTCAGAGTCTGTTCACGTTCATCGTGACCGCCACCCATTCCTGCACCGCGCTGGCGACCTACTGCATCAATTTCATCTACGAAGACAATCGCAGGTGCATTTGCTTTAGCTTGGTTGAAGAGATCGCGCACGCGAGCTGCACCAACTCCAACAAACATTTCAACAAAGTCAGAACCTGAAATTGAATAGAAAGGAACTTTTGCTTCTCCTGCAACTGCGCGAGCAAGGAGAGTTTTACCTGTTCCTGGAGGACCATAGAGAAGTACACCCTTAGGGATCTTTGCACCAAGGAGTGCATACTTCGCAGGATCTGCTAAGAAATCTTTAATCTCTTCAAGTTCTGCAATAGCTTCATCCGCTCCTGCAACATCATCAAAGGTATTTTGTGGAACATCGTTATCTTGTAGCTTCGCACGAGACTTTCCAAATGAGAAGACACGATTTCCACCTTGGGCATTGCTCATCATGAGGAAGAACAAGAAGCCAATAATCAGAATTGGTCCAAAGGTGAAGAAGAAAGTGGTCAAGAATGATTGCGATGGAACGCTGACGCTCCACCCCTTTGTTGGAGGGTTTGCAGTCAGTGCATCAATCAGGTTTGGCTCTTGGCGCGCAATATAAGAAGCTTCAACTTTCGTTGCACCCTTAATTGTGTTTCCACTATTGAGAATAAGGCGGATCTTCTGTGATTTATCAACAAGGACTGCTGACTCAACTTGGGCCCTTGAAATAGCATCGATTGCTTGAGAAGTTTTGATCTCTGTATAGCGATTAGCAGCATTGGTGATCTGCCCAAAGATAGTCACACCAAAGATTGCAACAATGATCCAGAAGAGGGGACCACGGAAAATCTTCTGCGAACGAGTGAGAGGTGCCTTCTTACTGCCATCTTTATTCGTTGGCTTTACAACCTTTTTCGTTGGGTTCTTCTTCAATTTGTTAAGTGGGTTCTGGGAAGACATGTATTTCCTTATGAGTACATGTGCTTAGCAAGCACACCGATGAATGAGAGGTTGCGGTACTTTTCGTCAAAATCAAGTCCATAACCCACGACGAATTCCTTAGGAATATCAAAGCCAACGTATTTCACATCGACATCTACCTTTGCGGCTTCTGGCTTACGAAGGATTGCAAGAATTTCAACAGATGCTGCACCGCGCGAGAAAAGATTTGATTTAAGCCAAGAAAGTGTTAAACCGGTATCAACAATATCTTCGACGATAAGAACATGGCGGCCAGTAATGTCGCGATCTAAATCTTTAAGGATGCGAACCACGCCACTTGATTTAGTTCCTGAACCGTAGGAAGAAACAGCCATCCAATCCATCTCGATATGAGTCTGCATCGCACGTGTTAGATCAGCCAT
>WLJF01000066.1 GCA_009701945.1 Actinomycetota bacterium | reverse complement strand
GTCCTAAGAAGGCTGTGAAATCTGCAATGGGGGAGACAGAGCGACCAAGACCTGCAATACGCGTTGCTTTGATATCGGTGGCAACTTCATCGAGGAAGTCAGCTTCTGTTTCATCGCAATAACCAGTAATAAGAATCTGCTCAAAGCGAGAGGAATCTATTCCGCGCATTAGCTCTGCCACGATGACGGCCGGTCCACCCACATTCATGCGGGCGATAATCTGCATTACTTTGATGCGCTCGGCCATGTGGTTATCTTCTCGCAAAAAGGCTGGATAATTGAACTTATGACTAGCGGGCAATTCGTATCCAACTGCACAGCAGATGCGATGGCTCGCGCCGCACAGAGTTTGAAATCAGGCTCTCTCATCGCTTTCCCCACAGAGACTGTCTATGGACTTGGTGCCGATGCAACTAACCCAGAGGCTGTGGCACGGATTTATGAAGTAAAGGGCCGCCCGGCAGATCATCCGCTCATCGTTCATGTGAGAGATATGCAAGATATTGTGCAGTGGTCTGATGAGATTCCAGATTACGCAATCGCACTTGCCCGCGCATTTTGGCCAGGTCCCATGACTTTGATTCTCAAGCGTTCATCCCTTGCACAAGATTTCATCACTGGGGGACAGGAGACTGTGGGGCTTCGCGTTCCAAACCATGTCGTTGCACTGGCACTCCTGAATGAATTTAAGAAGTTTGGTGGAAAAGGCATTGCTGCCCCCAGTGCCAATCGCTTTGGCCATGTTTCACCCACAACAGCACAAGCTGTTAACGATGAACTCTCTCAATATTTGGGACAGGATGATTTGATTCTCGACGGTGGGCCATCACAGGTGGGAGTGGAATCCACCATCATCGATTGCACAACACAAAGCCCAAAGATTCTTCGCCCTGGTGCAATTACGGAAGAGATGATTGAGCAAGTAACTAATCTTGATCTTTCCTATGATGCAACTGAAATCAGAGTGAGTGGTTCACTAGAAAATCACTACTCACCAAGTGCGCAGGTAATTCTTGATATCACTCCAGAAAAAGGTGATGGCTTTATCGCCTCAATTGAAATCCCAACACCTGATGGAGTCATACGGTTGGCATCTCCTGCAAACAATGAAGATTTTGCGAGAGTGCTATATGCCGCGCTACGAAGTGCTGATGAGCAATCGTTATCGCGCGTAGTTGTGAAGCAGCCTTCTGGTGACGATATCTCCGTTGCAATTCGGGACCGATTACTGCGTGCTAGCCGCGGGCGTTGAGGTAGTAGACTGCGCCAGTTCATTAGTTGGGGCCTATAGCTCAGTCGGTAGAGCAACGGACTTTTAATCCGTGGGTCGACAGTTCGAGCCTGTCTGGGCCCACTTCTCAATTTGCTGGATTGTTATCAATCATCCATGTGCCAGTGTTACCTGATCCTTTGACGCACATGAGCGGCGTCTTTTCATAACGAGCTTTATCCCCGACATTCGGGCAGGTTCGTCCCGGGGCTGGAACTCCTGCTGGTGCCCCTAGATCATCGATCTGCACCGGAGTTTTTGAGCCAGAATTATTCTGCCCTCCACCGTTACCGGAAGCACTCCAAAAAAAGAAATTATCTTTATTGACACACTTTAAGCTTCCAGCTGTTTCACCATTTGTTAAACATGGGGCTCCGGCCACTTCCACTTTCGCAAGGGGTTCATATTTTGGGATGCTGCGAGACTCCGGAAATTGAGCGATTATGTCTGACTCAGACATACTTTTTACTGTGGTTGACCATTCAATTTGATTAACGATAAATGCACCCATCGCCTTATATGCCACAGCAGGTTCAACCCCAAAGGATTTCTTAAAAGATATTTTCCATGACTTACAGGCAATCATCTTGTCATTAGCGCTAGGGCATACTCCCTTCCAGTCCTGTCCAATATTCTTTATAAACTCAAAGACCTTATCGCGGCCATATTGACCCTGTAGGTATTGGAAACCCAATCCACCTACTGAGTAGGCAGCATCAAGTGCAGAGGAATTCTTTCTACATTCGCCGTTATTTCGCGTCTCATCATTTGCAAAGTAATTAACCCAATAATCAAGCCCTGCAGATCGGTATTTGAATAGAGAGAAGGAAATCATCGAAAGTTCGTCAATGAGATTGAGCATCGCTGCTTTATATGCAACCTCACTATTTCGACCCATCATTGCATTCGACTCATATTCAGCCATACCTTCGCGTACCCAGCACGGCAATCCTGCTTTGCCTTGTGCCAACATATCTTGGACCGCATGTGTAAATTCATGGAAAGTCGTGAGTTGATCTGGTGATGTGATCACCATTGCAAGTGCACCATCTGTGGCATACCCAACTTCAGCTGAGAATGCATCCGACCTTGTTATCAGGTTTTCAGCTTGATAAGGAATTGCGATTCTCCAAGACGTAGCATTCCATTTTAAATCCAAAGGCGAGCCAATAATCCATACCGAAATCGGTTGAGATTGCGGAAGGTAGTTTTTGAAATACTCAGATGCGAAAAGTAAATTTCCCTGAATCTCCTTTTCAAGTTTGGGATCGGTGCTAGGACTTGGAATTGTTGTAATTTTTGGTGCTGCCGATGTTCCCATAGCGGCAATTGCTTTTTGCATTTCTGCGAATGCCTTCATCGCAATTGGTGAACCCAGTGCAGTTTGTATTGGTTTAACTTCAGGTTTTACTGCCCAAATTAGTTTCTTACCTGATTTGGTGCACTGAAAAGAAGTTGAACCTTGAACCGATATTTGACCTAGAACCTTGCAAGCTGATCCCGATTTGACGGCGGCAAATGCAGAGGTTGGAGCATTGACGAGTCCAAAGATTAATATCGCCACAAGAAGTGTGTACCTGATCCGCCAAATCCGCATAAAGGGAATACTAATTTCAACGCACATGAAATATCTAGCTTTCTAAATCTCTTGGATTTGGCCGTGGAATTTTGGGTCGATCACCTTTTAAGAATCTTCGATACATATAGAGAGATACGCCAGCAAAGAATGGCCATTCGAAGGTGTAGACCCAAGCGCGCCAATGTCCTTCATGAGCACGGTGCCACTCAAACCATCCAGCCCACATACAAAATGGAATTACGACTGCAAGAACGGCAAGAAAATATCGCTTCTGCTTTGGTGTGAGGGGTTTGAGTTCCTCATCCTTTTGCACCCAATCAGGTGCTTCAAATTCTTTATCCACCATTGGCGGCTCGCTCTGCGGCAATCTCTGCATCGATTTCTACAGATTTTCTCTCTTCAGACTTAATCCAATGATAAACAGCAAATGACATCCAAATGGTGTCGATGATCATTGCACCCGACCACATCAGTGATCCACCTCTGCGTTGATCATCGAGTGTGTACATCTCGTTATAGAGAGAGCCCCGGCTTACATAGATAAAGAATCCAGTGAGTGTTTCAGGAACCATCATCAGAAAGAGAGAGATGACTGCTATCGCAGGGGAGATCCTGCGATTGATGAGTTTGCGGTCAAGTAGATTGAAGTAGAAGAAGTAAGGGAGGGCAATATAGAGAGGTACTTCAATATAGGTATGCGCCCACGGGTGTTCCATAATGAAGTTATGTGGTCCTGGTAGATGAACACCAATCATGAGAGCTGCATAGCTAAACCAACTAAATACTGGGTGAGTAAGTGCTCTAAATACTGTGCCCGAAGGGTTGAAAGAAGAAGGAGTACCAAGAACAAGTAATGGCCCTGTCACCATCATCATAGTGATGTGTTGAACCATGTGGAGTGAGAAGTAATCCATTGCTCGTGCTCCGATAGGAGTGTTAACCACGGCAATGATTGAGATCAGCCCTGAAAAGAAAAAAATTGTCTGTCGTGTTGTTGACGTGGTGTATTTCAAATATAGATATGCAACAAGAATGACTGGAATCAAAATTTCTGGAGCTAGTTGCCACGAGCCCAGAACGCTTACTTCGTGGTGATGCATCTCCATGAGTCAGCAGGTTAGTCGTGAATTAACTTTTTGACTTCAACCTGAGGATTTACAGAGTTATTTTTTGAACTCAACCTGAGGATTGACTGAGAAGTGCTAGCACTTATTTTATAAATTCTTGCTGTCGGTATAGACCTCCTGTCGCTTGTGCGTCTACCCTGCTGTGAACCAACTCATAGCCCAATATGGGTTAGCAGAGTTAATTCTCAACGAAGAGTGAGGGTGTGCATGAATAAGCGAATTTTCGCTGCGCTTGCAACAGTTGTGTTGGGCTTCGGCGTTATCGCTGGAATCGGTACATATGTAGCAGCTGCTAAGAATGATCCCGGAGTGACGGTTGCAGAAAGTGCAGACAAGTACATTGCTCCCGATGGAACCGAGTATCCGCAGGTAAAACTCTCCCTCAATGTTTACCCCAATAGTCTCTTCGGTGGCCACCATGGCGCAGGCGGTGGAGCACATCCTGACTATGTCAGTTACGCCTTAGGTGGGCCAGATGGTGAAGTTCTCTCTGATGCGCAGACTGGCACTAATTTCCAGGTCCCTGCCCACACTGCAGTAACAATCACTGTGTATCAATATGATTCTGGTGAAACACTGAATAACGATTACTTTGCACATGTTCGCGGAACTGTTGATGGAAAGGCCACATTCGTTCAGCGTTGGGATACCAAAGCTAAGTCGAATGCATCGACAGAACAACAGATCACAAATATTCCGGCAGATATGGTCGGTCACACATTTACCATCCACGGCATCTCAGATAAGAAATCTCAACTCTTCGTGAGCGTTCCTTTGATGATGTCTAATGATGAGGAAGTGACAGCTGCTGAAGAAGAAGGCGGTTACACACAGTTCCCAACTAAGACCACATTTACATTCATCACAGGAGATGAAGGCG
>WLJF01000065.1 GCA_009701945.1 Actinomycetota bacterium | reverse complement strand
TGCCGAAATTGTGGCACTTGTAGCCAAAGGTGAACTCACCGACAAACTTGCTCGTCAAGTTGTTGAAGGCGTTATCGCTGGAGAAGGAAAGCCAGCAGAAGTTGTCGAAAAACGTGGCATTAAAGTCGTCAGCGATGACGGAGCGTTGATGGCTGCGATTGAAAAGGTCTGTGCCGAGCAGGCAGATACTGCTGAGAAAGTTCGCGGGGGACACCTACCTGCAGCTGGAGCGCTTATTGGAGCAGTCATGAAAGAGACAAAGGGCCAAGCAGATGCTGCCAAGGTTAGAGAATTACTACTCAAGCATTTGGGTCAAGGCTAAGATTCGCATATGTCAAAGATGAAACCCCGCTCTGGACTTGTCACCGATGGATTAGAGCGCGCACCAGCACGCGGAATGCTTCGCGCAGTTGGTATGGGCGATGAAGATTGGGTCAAGCCTCAGATTGGTATTGCATCTTCATGGAATGAAATCACTCCGTGCAATCTTTCATTGGATCGTTTAGCTAAGGCATCGAAGAAGGGTGTTATCGATGCTGGCGGGTTCCCTATGCAATTCGGAACTATCTCAGTCTCTGATGGAATTTCTATGGGCCATGAAGGAATGCACTTCTCACTTGTTTCACGTGAAGTCATTGCTGACTCTGTTGAAACAGTGATGCAGGCAGAACGCCTTGATGGAATGGTCACCTTTGCAGGATGCGATAAATCCTTGCCGGGAATGATGATGGCTGCAGCTCGTATCGATGTTGCATCAGTATTTGTCTATGCAGGCTCTACCTTGCCTGGCCAAGTCGATGGCAAAGATGTCACCATCATCGATGCCTTTGAAGCAGTGGGCGCATGTGCTCGTGGTTTGATTACAAAAGATCGCGTTGACCAGATTGAACGCGCTATCTGCCCAGGTGAAGGTGCTTGTGGCGGTATGTATACAGCTAACACCATGGCAAGTATTGCTGAAGCAATCGGGCTTTCACTTCCAGGATCTGCGGCCCCTCCTGCGGTGGATCGTCGTCGCGATGCTTATGCTGAACAAGCAGGAGCTGCAGTTGTTAATTTGATTGCAAAGGGAATTACTACTCGCGATATTTTGACGAAGAAGGCATTTGAAAATGCCATCACAATCTTGATGGCTCTCGGTGGCTCAACGAATGCAGTTCTGCACCTACTTGCCATCGCTCACGAAGCAGATGTTGATCTGACTCTAGAAGACTTCCATCGCATTGGCTCCAAGGTTCCACTACTAGGAGACCTCAAGCCATTTGGTAAATATGTGATGACAGATGTTGACCGCGTTGGCGGTATTCCTGTTGTTCTGCGTATCTTGCTCGATGCCGGTTTCTTACACGGAGATACTCTGACTGTGACAGGTAAGACGATGGCTGAAAATCTTGCAGATATCAATCCACCACTTGCTGATGGAAACGTCCTCTTTCCTGCGAATAAGCCAATGTCGACAGATATTGGAATCACAATTCTTGGTGGAACTCTTGCAACAGAAGGCGCAGTCTGTAAGACAGCTGGAATTGGTATTGAAAGTTTTGAAGGACCTGCTCGAGTATTCGAACGCGAACAAGCTGCAATGGATGCTCTTGAGAATGGAACGATTCAAGCAGGCGATGTTGTTGTCATACGTTATGAAGGTCCTAAGGGTGGACCTGGAATGCGCGAGATGTTGATGATTACTGGCGCCATAAAAGGTGCAGGACTTGGCAAGACAACTCTTCTTCTCACCGATGGTCGTTTCTCTGGAGGCTCAACAGGTCTGTGTGTGGGACACGTTGCACCGGAAGCCGTTGATGGGGGACCGATTGCATTTATTAAAGATGGTGACCGAGTCCGTATCGATATCCCAAATCGCACACTCGATCTCTTAGTAGATCCTGCCGAACTTGCAGCCCGCAAAGTTGGCTGGAAGCCACTGCCTCACAAATACACCCGAGGCGTTCTCCATAAGTATTCAAAGCTTGTGGGCTCTGCCTCCAAAGGCGCTGTCTGCGACTAATCGTTTCACTTATTGAGATGTGCATCTCATCTCTTGACTCATAGCCCTGCCCCGATGGAGAATACGGTCATGACTTCAACACGCGCTTCAGAACTTTCAGTGGTGGTGATTCGATAGCGCGTGCCTTCATGTCACGCGCGCCCTCAGATATCTGAGGGTTTTTTCATTTAAGAAAGTATTACCCGCAAGATCAAAAGACGAGAGAGAAAGGAGCAAGAAGATGGCGAAACACGTTCCAACAGCGAACGGCACAGAAATGACAGGAGCTACTTCACTGGTCAAAAGCCTTGAAGCAGCTGGCGTTGATGTGATGTTTGGACTTCCCGGTGGCGCAATTCTTCCTGCTTACGATCCAATCTATGACTCAACAATTCGCCACATCTTGGTTCGCCATGAGCAAGGTGCAGGACATGCTGCAACGGGTTATGCGCAAGTAACAGGTCGCGCAGGAGTTTGTATTGCAACTTCTGGTCCGGGAGCCACAAACCTTGTGACACCACTGATGGATGCTGCAATGGATTCTGTTCCACTTGTTGCTATCACTGGTCAAGTTCCATCGGCTGCAATCGGTACTGATGCTTTCCAAGAGGCAGATATCCGTGGCATCACAATGCCATTTACCAAACACAATTACCTAGTCACAAACCCTGATGAGATCCCAGGTGTAATCGCCGAGGCATTCCATATTGCAACAACAGGTCGACCTGGTCCAGTACTTGTTGATATTGCTAAAGATGCTTTGCAGAAGATGACAAAATACAACTGGCCAACATCAATCAAACTTGCTGGTTACAACCCAAAGACGACACCTGATGCACAGGCAATCACCGATGCTGCAGCGCTCATCGCACAATCTTCTAAGCCTGTCTTCTATGTGGGCGGTGGCGTAATCAAAGCCAATGCACATGCCGAACTTCGCCAGCTCGTTGAACTTCTTGGTGGACCGGTTGTCACAACGCTGATGGCACGCGGAGCATTTCCTGATTCTCATCCACTTCATATGGGTATGCCAGGCATGCACGGAACTGTTGCTGCTGTAACAGCCCTACAAAAGGCTGATTTACTTATTACTTTAGGCGCTCGTTTTGATGACCGCGTAACAGGAAAGCTTTCAACATTTGCACCGAATGCAAAGATCTTGCACGCAGATATCGATCCTGCTGAAATCGGTAAGAATCGCCATGCAGATGTTGCAGTTGTTGGCGATGTGAAAGAGACAATCGCAGCACTTATCCCGGCGCTCAAAGCTGCCCTTGCTAAGAACAAGCCAGATCTCACCGCTTGGCTACGCCAGATGAATTCACTGAAATCAACCTACCCATTGGGCTTTGATACTCCCGATGATGGATCACTTTCACCACAACTAGTTATCCAGCGCCTTGGACAGATTTCTGGCACAGACACCATCTTTACTGCAGGTGTTGGCCAGCATCAGATGTGGGCATCACAATTTATTTCATATGAGCATCCACGCACATGGCTTAACTCAGGTGGCGCCGGAACTATGGGCTATGGCGTTCCTGCTGCAATGGGTGCAAAAGTTGGCGCACCAGATTCCACTGTCTGGGCTATCGATGGCGATGGTTGCTTCCAGATGACTAATCAGGAACTTGTTACATGCGCACTCAATAACATTCCTATCAAGGTTGCCATCATCAATAACGAATCTCTCGGCATGGTCCGCCAGTGGCAGACCCTGTTCTATGACAGCCGTTACTCCAATACATCACTGGAATCAAAGCGCGTTCCAAACTTTCCCATGCTTGCAGAATCCATGGGATGCGTTGGACTCTCATGCGAACGTCCAGAAGATCTTGATAAGACAATCGAAAAAGCGATGTCAATCAACGATCAACCTGTTGTCGTTGATTTCCGCGTTCATCGTGATGCGATGGTCTGGCCGATGGTTGCAGCTGGAACATCTAATGATGAAATCATGATCGCCCGCGCTACTGCGCCTGACTGGGATTCACAGGAGCTCTAATGACTACTAGTCGCCGTCAGCACACACTTGAAGTTCTCGTTGAGAACGAGCCAGGCGTTCTAGCCCGCGTTGCAGGCTTGTTTTCACGCCGCGCATTCAACATTGAAACCCTCAATGTTGGACCCACTGAGGATTCATCAATTTCCAAGATGATTATTGGAGTAGCTGTTGAAGGCCACTCTCTCGAGCAAGTAATTGCTCAGCTCGACAAGCTAGTCAGCGTTATCTCCATCAAAGATGTGACGCCTAAAGCAAAAGAAGTGCACGATACCCAACCCGATTATCAAAACTAAGTAAGAAACTACTAAAGGAGAAATACTGTGGCAACGATGTATCACGAAGAGGATGCAGATCTATCAATCATCCAGGGTCGCAAAGTCGCGATCATCGGTTACGGCTCACAGGGCCATGCGCATGCACTGAACCTTCGCGACTCAGGTGTTGATGTTCGCGTTGGTCTTAAGGAAGGTTCACCTTCCCGCGCAAAGGCTGAGGCAGAAGGACTTCGCGTCACATCCGTGGCTGAGGCAGTTAAGGAAGCTAACGTCATCATGATCTTGGCTCCCGATCACTTGCAGCGCCATATCTACGCAGAATCAGTTCTACCTAATCTAGAAAAGGGCGATGCCCTCTTCTTCGGTCACGGTTTTAATATTCGCTTCGGTTATATCAAGCCATCTGCTGATGTTGATGTGTGCATGGTTGCGCCAAAGGGTCCAGGACACTTGGTTCGTCGTGAATACGCAGCAGGTCGCGGCGTTCCAGTCATCGTTGCAGTTGAGCAAGATGCAACAGGTAGCGCATGGCCATTGACACTTTCTTATGCAAAGGCAATCGGCGGACTTCGCGCAGGCGGAATCCTTACAACATTTACAGAAGAGACAGAGACCGACTTGTTCGGTGAGCAGTCAGTTCTCTGCGGTGG
>WLJF01000064.1 GCA_009701945.1 Actinomycetota bacterium | reverse complement strand
TGGCTGCGATGCATTTGTAATTCAGTCACATTCTTCTCCCATCAATAAGCAAATCATGGAGCAACTCATCATGATTGATGCTCTCAAGCGCGCATCTGCAAAGCGCATCACTGTTGTTGCACCTTTCTATGCATATGCTCGCCAGGATAAGAAGAGCCGTGGTCGCGAACCAATCACAGCGCGCCTGATGGCAGATCTCTTTAAGACAGCGGGAGCTGATCGACTTATGGTTGTCGATCTTCACACATCACAGATTCAAGGATTCTTCGACGGTCCCGTCGATCACTTGTTCGCACTTCCTATGCTTGCAAATTATGTTGGCAGCAAGGTCGATCGTTCAAAGCTCACGATTGTTTCACCTGACTCAGGTCGTGTTCGCGTTGCAGAACGTTGGTCTGAACTTCTCGGTGGTTGCCCAATCGCATTTATCCATAAGACTCGCGACCCACTGATTCCCAACGAAGCAGTTGTTGGAAAAGTTGTCGGAGATGTTGAAGGCCGCACATGCGTAGTAATCGATGACATGATCGACACAGCAGGCACCATTACAAAGGCAGTCGATGCTCTCTTTGAAGGTGGCGCAAAAGATGTCATCGTTGCTGCAACCCACGCTGTCTTCTCTGGTCCTGCCGTTGATCGCCTCAAAGAGTGTCGCGCTGTGGAGGTCGTTGTCACAGATTCTCTTCCTCTATCTGAGGATCAGAAGTTCGACAAGCTGACTGTGCTCTCCATCGCCCCACTCTTGGCTCGCGCCATCCGTGAGGTCTTCGAAGATGGCTCAGTAACCAGCCTTTTTGACGGGCATAGCTAACTCACGCTAACCTTCACCTCGTTCCGGCGAGGGTGAAATTTATCCGTGATCGACGGCGTAGGTATCAACTCCTGCTGGAACTTCGCAACATTAAGAAGTTCGATAACAGCTACGAGGGAGTTTTAAAATGGCAGAAGTATCAATCAAGGGAACTACACGTACCGAATTCGGTAAGGGTGCATCACGTCGCGCACGCGTTGCAGGTCTAGTTCCTGCTGTCATCTATGGACATGGTGAGAAGCCAGTTCATATCACTCTTCCAGCTCGCGAACTCGGCGTTGCTCTCAAAGAGTCAAACGTTCTTCTCAATATTGATATTGATGGAAAGGCTGAACTGACACTTCCAAAGTCAATCGTTCGCCACCCACTCAAGCAGATCCTTGAGCACATCGACCTCGTACTTGTTCGTCGCGGTGAGAAGGTTGTTGTTTCAGTTCCTGTTCACCTTGAAGGTAAGCACGATCCAGACGGCATCCTTGAGACTCAGCACAACTCAATTGAAGTTGAGGCAGAGGCAACTGCGATTCCTAAGTTCCTTACACTTGATATTGAAGGAATGGCTGCTGGAACTTCTAAGCATGCTTCAGATGTTGTTCTTCCTGCAGGCATCATTCTTATCAGCCCAGCGAACACAATCATCGTTCACTTGTCTGAGCGCTCAACAGTTGTTGAAGAAGTTGCTGTTGTTGCTCCTGCTGCAGATGCAGCTGCTGCGGCACCTGCTGCAGATGCAGAGAAGAAGGACGCTTAACCCTTACGCTTTCTCATATGACGTGGTTGGTAGTGGGTCTCGGTAATCCCGGGGATGAATACGCTGCCACCCGTCACAATGTGGGTCAGATGGTCATTGATCATCTTGCTAAACGCCACAACGTGAAACTCTCTTCACATAAATCTCGGACCGATATTGCAGCCTATAAATTGGGCGTTGGCGCAGATATGCACTCAATCATTCTCGCAAAATCTAAGAGTTATATGAATGAATCAGGTGGGCCGATTAAGGCACTCGCTTCTTTCTATTCAGTTGAACCAGAGAAAATAATTGTTCTCCATGATGAACTCGATATTGGTTATGCAGCAATCCGCACCAAGGTTGCAGGTGGCGATAATGGCCACAATGGTTTGAAGTCACTCACCTCATCTTTTGGCACAGCAGAGTACTTCCGTGTTCGTCTTGGAATTGGCCGCCCCATGGGACAGCAAGATCCAGCAGATTTTGTCTTGAAGCAATTTAGTAAGGAAGAGAAGAAGACCCTTGATGAATTTATCGATCGAGGTGCAGATTGTGTTGAGTTCCTGATTGAAAAAGGGCTTGATTTAACGCAATCTAAATTTAATAGCTAAGAATCAGCCAGTATTTCGTAGGCCTGCTGCAACACCGTTAATAGTCAGAAGCAGAGCTCGAATCAGCGCAGGGTCAGCTTCTCCTTCAGTGCGCACACGGTGCAAAAGGTTTACTTGAAGCAATTGAAGAGGTGCGAGGTATGTATCGCGCACCTGCAGGGTGCGAGCCAAAACTGCTTGATCGCCCAACAGCGATTTCTTTCCTGTGAGTGCAAGTATCTCTGAGACAGTTAAATCAAACTCTTCTTTGATTGTGCCAAGGAAGTGCTGAAGCTCAGCTGGCACAAGTGTTTCCACATAACGCTTAGCTGTTTCAAGATCTGTCTTAGCAAGTGTCATCTCGACATTGCTGATAAAGGTTGAGAAGAAGTGCCACTCTGCAAGCATCTTCTTAAGCACTTCAGTTTGCCCAGCTTCACGCGCTGCCTTCAGTCCTGATCCAACGCCAAACCATCCTGGAACGATCTGACGTGATTGTGTCCACCCAAATACCCAAGGAATAGCGCGGAGTGAATCAAGACCGCCTGCAGCATCAGGGCGACGGGATGGACGTGAGCCAAGGAAAAGATTTCCTAGTTGTTCAACTGGAGTAGATGCATAGAAATAGGCGGGTAGATCTGGGTGATCAATGAGTGCGCGATAGCGAGTAAATGCGTTATCGCTAACTATGTTCATACATTCATTCCACTTGTTTAAATCTTCTGCGCTCTGGCGTGGTCCACGGTTGAGGACTGTGGCCTCTAGTGATGCTGCAAGAGTGAGTTCAACGTTCTCGCGAGCAAGAGCAGGAAGTGCGTATTTATCGGAGATAACTTCGCCTTGTTCAGTCATCTTGATTTGTCCATCGACAGAACCCCAAGGCAGTGCAACGAGCGCTTCATATGTTGGTCCGCCACCGCGTCCCACAGAACCACCTCGACCATGGAATAAACGAAGTTTGACGCCATGCTTCATAGCAACATCGCGCAACGTGCGCTGAGCACGGTGGATCTCCCACTGCGATGTTGCAATACCTGCATCTTTATTGGAATCTGAATAACCAAGCATCACTTCTTGCACATTCTCGCGCAGCTCAACGAGCTTGCGATAGGTGGGATCTGAGAGAAGCGTTTCAAGAATTTCACCAGCTGCGCGCAGTTCTGCAACTGTTTCAAGTAGGGGAGCAAAACCAATCTTTGCAACCTTCTTATCAATATCAACAAGGCCTGCCTGCTTACCAAGGACAGTTGCAGCAATGAGGTCATCTGCGCCCTTTGTCATAGAGACGATGTAGGTCTCGATTACTTCAGGGCCAAAACGTTCAATCAGATCTTCGATGGCAACAAAGGTATTGAGAGTCTTAAGCCCTGCAGCATCGAGCTTTGATGAATCCAGTTTTTCTGATGATGCAAGGTGCTTGATGAGAAGAGGGAATTTATCTGCGTGAGAGAGTGCGATGTAGTCGCCTGAAATCATCTGCTTGAGAGCGTTGTGGTGAGCATCTGAATGCTCGCGAATATCTAGAGTTGCATGTGTCAGGCCAAATGCTGCAACGGTGCGGATGGTGCGCTCAAGTAGGCCTGTGGCAAGGAGTTCACCGCGGTGAGCAAAGAGTGAATCGCGCATCAAGGTGAGGTCTGCAAGGAGCTCCGCAGTGTTCTTGTAATCGCGACCTGGAACATGCGGGGTGCGATCTGCGTGACGTGTGCGTGTGAATGCAAGTCGATGCACGATTGCAGTTGCTTTAAGTCGGTATGGCTCTTGTGCATTTAAGCGCAAGAAGCGTGATTCAAACTCAGGAATATTCTTGAGATCTTCTTCAACAGATGCGCTCAGCTCTGGGGTTGCACCTGTGATGCGAGTTGAGACAGAGAGCATCTGGCGCAGACGGTTCATCGCAGCCATTGTTGAGCGAATTGCGTGACCCACCTGAAGCGTTACAGCTTCTTCAGTGATTTCAGGTGTGATGTTGGGGTTGCCATCACGATCGCCACCGATCCATGTGCCAAATGTGAGTGGACGCGCAGTTACTGGCAGATCAATGTTCAGGCGCTTGAGTTCGCGCGCGAAATCATTGAGAACTTCAGGAACAGTCTGTGCTGCTAAGTCATCGAGGTAATAGAGCGCATTCATCGCTTCATCAAGTGGTTCAGGGCGATTGAGGCGAAGCTCATCTGTCTGCCACAACAAATCAACTGTTTCAGCAAGACGCTCTTCTTGAACGACCGATTTTGGAGTATCAAGAAGGGAAGCAATCTCACCGAGCTTAATCAAGATAGAGCGGCGCGCAGCTTCGGTTGGGTGCGCTGTGAAGACGGGGCGAATATCGAGATCGTTAATCCATTTAGATAAATCTGCATGTGAAATTTCATGCCCTGCAACAGGGTTCTTCATCGCCTCTTCAATTTTGTCGATTGCTCGTGTAATCCACGAACCACCTTGTGTGCGAACTTCTGCCAATACGCGAGAGCGGTGTACTTGTTCTGCAACATTTGCTAAATGGAAATATGTACTGAGTGCTCGCACGAGTTGCGTTGCATCATCAACTGAAAGATTTTCAAGGATTTCAATTCCGCTACCTTCGCGGACTCCCTTGCGCACGTTCTCTACGAGATCGAGAAGGTGTTGTCCTTCTTGGCGAACAAGTGATTGGCCGAGGAGATCGCCGAGACGGCGCACGTCGCTGCGCAGCGTTGCATCATCTGATTCAACGATCTGCTTCGTCTTGGAGGTCTCGGTCACTGGAGAATTATCACAGATGGAGCAGGCCCGATAGACTGTAATTGTTCGCCCCCCTTCTTTTTGAAGTGGGGCTTTGAGTCGTTTAAAGGAGCGTGCAATGAGAGGAATTCTC
>WLJF01000063.1 GCA_009701945.1 Actinomycetota bacterium | reverse complement strand
ATCTGCTGGTTGGGGAGCTGACTGGGCAAATGCATCAACAGTTATTCCTGAACTCTTTACTAAAGAGGGCGGATTTAACTTGTCACAGAACTGGGATGATGCAGCATATGCAGCATTCAAGAAGAAGTCAGATGCAGCAAAGGTAGAGACAAACCGCACCAAGCAGGCAGCGATGTGGAAGGAACTGTCCCAGTACGTTATGGATCAGTACTGGATCATCCGCCCTGTCTTCTCAAAGACCCAAGAAGTTTGGGGATCTAAGGTTGGCGGCGTGTACTACTGGGAGCCACAAGGTAACTTCGGCTTCGGACAGTTGTACGTTAAGAACTAATTAACAACTTAGATTTATCTAAAGTTAATTAGCAATTCGTAACAGGTTGCGGGCGGTTTCAGAAAATGAGCCGCCCGCAACTCTACGAAAGAACACAATATGAGATTTAAGGAGAATGAAAGATGTTGAAGTACTTAGCTCGCCGATTGAGTGCGACCTTCTTGGTCATCACTCTCGTGAGCATGTCTGTATTTGGCATCTTTGCAGTCCTTCCTATGGACCCAGCCGCGCTTACATGCGGTAAGGCGTGCTCTCCTGCAGTTATTGAAGCTAACCGCCACCGCCTCGGACTCGATGTCCCAGTGCACGTGCAGTACGGACGCTTTGTTAAAGGACTTGTTGTTGGACGTGAATACGGTGAGGGAGCGGCCAAGTTTGAATGCCCAGCTCCAGCTTTTGGTTATTCATATAACCGTCACGAATGTGTGACAACGCTGATTGCTGAAGCTTTTCCAGTGACACTCTCGCTTGCCGTGGGTGCATTTATTCTCTGGTTATCGGTTGGCGTGAGTCTTGGAGTCCTCGCAGCCAGAAAGAGGAATGAATGGCAGGACCGCGGTGCCACAGCATTCGTTCTCATCGGCACATCGCTGCCGACATTTATCTCAGGTATTTTGATTCTTCTCTTTGTGGCGCTGAAATTTAATCTCATCAACCCGCTAGAGATGGGAAGGTGGGTCTCGCCACTGGAAGATCCTGTGGCGTGGTTTAGATCCTTCATCTTCCCTTGGATCACCTTGGCGCTTCTCTATGCAGCCGGATATACGCGTTTTACGAGATCTAGCGTGATTGAGATTTCTTCTGAAGATTACATACGTACTGCTCGTGCTAAAGGTTTGAATGAGCGAGATATCCTGCGCAAGCACACGCTGCGCGCAGCACTTGCCCCTATCGTCACACTTGCCGGACTTGATTTTGCCGGGTTACTCGGTGGCGCAATCATTACCGAAGGCATCTTCAACTTGCCAGGGTTAGGTCGTCTCTCGATTCGAGCGGTGCTCAATGATTATGACTTACCAACAATTCTTGCAACGACGATTTTGGCTGCATCATTTGTTGTTATCGCAAACCTACTAGTCGATATTTTGTATGCATATATCGATCCACGAGTGAGAGTTGCTTCATGACGCTTAAGCCATTTCTTGAGGTTAAGAACCTCAACGTTGCATTCCCTACTGAAGATGGTCTTGTGCAAGCATCTAATGACATCTCCTTTACTGTGGCGCGCGGTGAAACACTTGCCGTCGTCGGTGAATCAGGTTCAGGTAAATCTGTTACATCACTTGCTGTGATGGGCTTGCATGATCGAAAGCGCACACAGATCACAGGCCAAGCATTTCTTAATCTTGATTCAGGTCCTGTCGATGTCATCTCAGCCGATGACGAGGTAGTTCGCAAGCTGCGCGGCAAGGCGATGTCGATGATCTTCCAAGATCCGATGTCGGCTCTGCACCCGTATTACTCCATCGGTAATCAGCTCATCGAAGCGTGGGCTCTCTATAACGAAGGCGATAAGGCAGCGGGCAAGAAGCGCGCTATCGAGATGCTCGATCTTGTAGGTATTCCAGATGCTGCAAAGCGCGTGGATGAATTCCCTCATCAATTCTCAGGCGGAATGCGCCAGCGCGTGATGATTGCAATGGCCTTGATCAATAATCCCTCCCTATTGATTGCAGATGAGCCAACAACTGCCCTTGATGTGACTGTGCAGTCTCAGATCTTGCAACTTATCCGTGAAATGCAGAAAGAGTTCAATATGGCTCTTATCTTGATCACTCATGACCTAGGTGTTGTCGCTGAAGTCGCAGATCGCGTTAACGTGATGTATGCAGGCAAGATTGTCGAAAGCGGAAGTGCTGAAGATATCTACTATCGTCCAGATCATCCCTACTCCATCGGTCTACTGAACTCAATCCCAAAGATCGGCGAACTTGAATCAAAACGTCTTGTCGCAATCCCTGGACAGCCACCATCGCTGATTAATTTGCCCAAGGGATGTTCATTTCGCGCCCGTTGTTCCTTTACAGATCGCGTTGCAGGCAATCTCTGTGCCACAACAGCGCCGACACTTGAGAACAAAACTACAGAGCACTTCTCACGTTGCCACCTCACAGAGGCAGAACTTGTCAAAGCTCGCACAGAAATTGGTGGCCGCTGATGAATCAGCCAGTTCTAAAAATTGAAGGCTTAAAGAAGCACTTCGCCACAACAACCGGTGGTGCATTCTCCAAGGTCAAGGGCACAGTCAAGGCTGTCGATGGCATCGACCTAGAAATCTATCCAGGTGAAACTATTGGCCTTGTAGGTGAATCCGGCTGCGGTAAGACAACTGCAGGGCGCACAATTTTAAAGCTCTATGAGCCAACAGAGGGAAAGATCACCTTTGAAGGTCAAGACATCACACACTTAAAGCCAAAGCAGATGAAGCCACTGCGTTCACAGATGCAGATGATCTTCCAAGATCCCTTTGCATCCCTAAACCCTCGTCACACAGTCGGAACGATTATTGGCGCAGCATTTGATATTCAAGGCATCACTCCTGCCGGTGGCGTTGAAGCAGAAGTGCAGCGCCTGATGGCTCGCGTGGGCCTGAACCCTGAACACATTAACCGCTATCCCCATGAGTTCTCAGGTGGCCAGCGCCAGCGTATTGGCGTCGCTCGCGCAATTGCACTCAAGCCAAAGCTCATCGTTGCCGATGAACCGGTATCAGCACTGGATGTTTCTATTCAAGCCCAAGTAGTTAACCTTCTTGAAGACTTGCAAGATGAATTCAATATGGCATATATCTTTGTGGCCCACGATCTCTCTGTTGTTCAACACATCTCAGATCGCGTCATTGTGATGTATCTCGGCAAGGTGATGGAGCAGGCCCAGAAAGTCGATCTCTTTACCCATCCTCGCCATCCCTATACAAAGGCACTTCTCTCAGCTGTTCCTGTTGCAGATCCGATTAAGGGTAGAAAGCGCGAGCGCATCATTTTGCAAGGTGATCTTCCAAGCCCAGTCAATCCACCAGCAGGCTGTGTATTTAACACTCGCTGCTGGAAGGCGCAGGATAAGTGCCGCACGCAAGTCCCAGAGTTGATACAGATTGGCACAGATCCAAGCCATCGCATCGCTTGTCACTACCCAGAGGATTAAGAAGGCAATAAGTAAAGCCCCGACCAATTGGCCGGGGCTTTCTTATTTCAATACGCTCTTGATTAGTTAAGTTTATGCGAGCTTTCCATCTACCTGCACAGTGGATTCGCCGATGCGAACTGTGAGAGTCAGTGGATCTCCTGCAGCTGCCTGGCAGCCAACTCCATACTTATAGCTGACTTCAGAGCCAGCTTTCAGAGCTTCTGTTGGTGCACCATTGATATCAAGGTCTCCCAAGACATCGAAGCAGACATTGGCACCAGATGCTGCCTGCAATGAGACAGTGGTGAAATCAAGAGGAGTCTTTCCACCATTTTTGATGATGACATCAAATGAGTTTGAAGTCTTTGGCTTCTGATCAATATTGGTCATAAAAGTCGTTGGTGAAAAACGTGAAGGAGAAGAGACGGTGACAAAGACTCCGCCTCCGAGGTCAAGTGGTGAGTCGAAGGCGATGGTTGCAACGGGAGCTTCTTCTTGAACCAAAGCTGCTGCATCGACAGGGGCATCAGAGCCACCATTAGTGACGGAGCGAAGGATTGCTCCGCCGATAAGGACTACGACAGCGATGATGATCCACTGCTTACGAGAAAGTTTTTTCATGAGTGTGATTCTACCTTTACCAAATCCGAACGCGCTCGGAAGGCGCTAGCCAGAGCTGATCTTTTTCAGTTAGCGAGAATGCGTCATAGAACTCCTGGACATTGCGGACAATCTGGTTGCAACGGAACTCATCAGGGGAGTGTGGGTCGATTGCAATGCGACGGCGCACCTCTTCAGGGCGGTTCTTATTGCGCCATGAGTGCGCATAGGAGAGGAAGAAGCGTTGATCACCCGTAAATCCATCGATCACAGGGCTTTGTGCGCCCTTGAGGGCCAATTGATAGGCCTTATAGGCGATTGCAAGGCCACCTAAGTCACCGATGTTCTCACCCAATGTGAAGGCGCCATTAACGTGGATATCAGGTGTGCTCTCAGGTGAGAGCGCATCAAATTGTTTAACAAGGACGCTGGTGAGCTCTTCAAACTTTGCGCGGTCCTCATCAAGCCACCAATCGACCATGTTGCCATCGCCATCATATTTAGAGCCTTGATCATCAAAGCCGTGGCCGATTTCATGGCCGATAGTGGCACCGATTCCGCCATAGTTGGCAGCCATCTCAGCATCGAGATCAAAGAAGGGTGGCTGCAAGATGGCAGCTGGAAAGACGATCTCATTAGCCAGCGGGTTGTAATAGGCATTAACAGTCTGAGGAGTCATATGCCACTCATCGCGATCGACAGGGGCACCAATCTTTGCAATCGCATAGGCATGATCAAACTCTGCAATGCGCCAGAGGTTGCCAATCAAATCATCGGCTGAGATTTCAAGGGTTGAGTAATCGCGCCACTTATCGGGATAGCCAATCTTGGGAGTGAACTTCTTGAGCTTCTCCAGCGCCTTCTGCTTTGTGGCATCAGACATCCACGGCAGCTCCAGGATACTTAAGCGATATGCCTCAAGGAGGTAATCGACCAAGACCTTCATCTCTTGCTTTGCGCGAGCAGGGAAATGCTTTTCGACATAGACCTT
>WLJF01000062.1 GCA_009701945.1 Actinomycetota bacterium | reverse complement strand
GTCCACAACGTCCAGGCGGCGGCGGTCCTAATCGCGGTCCAGGTCGTGGCGGTACTGCAGGTGCATTTGGAAAGAATGCAAGTAAATCTTCAAAGCGTAAGCAGAAGTCTCGTAAGGCGCTGCGCGAAGAGTTCGACAATATGCAGGCACCACAACTTGGTGGCGCAGTTATTCCTCACGGCGATGGCAAGACAAAGATTCGTATGCGTCGTGGATCATCGCTTGCAGACTTTGCCGAGAAGATTGGCGCAGATCCAGCAGCGTTAGTTTCAGCGCTATTCCACCTTGGTGAAATGGTTACTGCAACACAATCTGTGGATGCAGATACATTTGAAATTCTAGGAGCGCAGCTTAAGTATCAGATCGAGATTGTCTCTCCTGAAGATGAAGATCGTGAGCTCTTGCAGGACTTCGATATCGATTTGGCTCAAGAGCTAGAAGATATGAACCCTGATGATCTCGTTGCGCGCCCACCAGTAGTAACTGTTATGGGTCACGTTGATCACGGTAAGACATCACTTCTTGATGCAATTCGTAAGACTGAAGTCATTAAGGGCGAAGCGGGTGGAATTACTCAGCACATCGGTGCTTACCAAATTCACCACGATCATGATGGCGTTAACCGCGCAATCACCTTTATCGATACACCGGGCCACGAAGCCTTTACAGCGATGCGTGCTCGTGGTGCCAAGGTCACAGATATTGCTGTGCTCGTTGTTGCTGCAGATGACGGCATCATGCCTCAGACAATTGAAGCGCTTAACCACGCTCAAGCAGCTGATGTTCCAATCGTTGTTGCAGTCAACAAGATTGATAAGGAAGGCGCGAACCCAGATAAGGTCCGCCAGCAGTTGACTGAATACAACTTGATCGCAGAAGAGTACGGCGGAGACACAATCTTCGTAAACGTCTCTGCAAAGAAGGGCGAAGGAGTCGATGCACTTATCGAATCCATTCTCCTCACAGCAGATGCTGCAATTGATCTTCGCGCAATTGCTGCCGATGATGCTCGTGGTGTTGCTATTGAAGCTCACCTCGATCGTGGTCGCGGTCCTGTTGCAACCGTTCTTGTTCAACGCGGAACTTTGAAGGTCGGAGATGCGATTGTCGCCGGTGGTTCATTTGGTCGTGTTCGTGCGATGCTCGATGAACACGGTGAAAATGTTGATGTTGCAGGTCCGTCACGTCCTGTGCAGGTTCTCGGATTCACCTCTGTTCCAAACGCTGGAGATACATTCCTCGTTGCAGAAGATGACCGCACTGCACGTCAGATCGCTGAGAAGCGTCAGGCAGCAGAACGTAATGCTCAGCTTGCTAAGGCTCGTAAGAAGGTTTCACTTGAAGACTTTATGGAGCAGTCCAAGGTCTCAACTCTTAACCTCATCCTCAAGGGTGACGTTTCAGGTTCTGTGGAAGCCCTCGAAGATGCACTTATGCAACTCGATGTTGGAGCAGAAGTTGATCTTCGTGTTATCCACCGCGGCGTAGGCGCAATTACCAAGAGCGATATCACTCTTGCGTCGGCATCTACTGCAGTTGTGATCGGCTTTAACGTTAAGCCTGAACCACAGACAGCAATCTTCGCTGATCAAGAAGGTGTTGAAGTTCGCTTCTACTCTGTTATCTATAACGCTATCGAGGAGATTGAGCTCTCCCTTAAGGGTCTGCTCAAGCCAGAATACGAAGAAGTTGTATTGGGTAGCGCAGAAGTTCGCGATCTCTTCAAATCTTCTAAGGTTGGAACCATTGCAGGTTCTATCGTTACCGAAGGAATCATTCGACGTAATGCAAAGGCACGCGTTATGCGTGATGGAGCAGTCATTGCAGAAGAGGTCACAATCGAATCTCTCAAGCGATTTAAGGATGATGCCACTGAAGTCAAAGAAGGCTTTGAGTGCGGTATCGGCGTCGGTAAGGGTGCAGACCTTCAGGTCGGAGACATCATTCAGGTCTTCGAGATGCGTGAGAAGAAGCGCGCTTAACAATGGGAAATTCACATCGCAGCCACAAGGTTGCAGACCGCATCAAGGTAGTAGTGGCACAGCTGCTTGAGACAAAGATTAAAGATCCGCGTCTTGGCTTTGTCACTGTTACCGATGCGCGTGTGACTGGAGATCTCCAGAACGCCTCTATTTTCTATACCGTTCTCGGTAACGAAGAAGAGCGTGCTGCAACTGCAGCAGCACTTGAGTCAGCTAAAGGCGTTATTCGTAGCGCTGTGGGCAAAGATTTGGGTACTCGTATTACTCCTTCTCTTGAATTTATCCTCGATGGACTTCCAGAATCTGCAAAAGCACTAGACACTCTCCTTGAGCGAGTTCACCAACTCGATGCAGAGGTTGCAAAGGCGCGCGAGAATGCAAAGCCAGTTGTTGAAGATGCTTATAAGGTCCCACGCATCAAAATCGAAGAGTAAGTTATTTCTCATGGTTGATGGCTTCCTCGTAGTCGATAAAGCGGGTGGAATGACGAGCCACGATGTTGTTGCTGTGGGTCGTAAAGCTCTGGGCACACGCAAAGTAGGTCACGCAGGCACTCTTGATCCAATGGCCACAGGCATTCTTGTACTGGGATTCGGTAATGGAACTCGTCTTTTGCAATACATCACCGATGGCGACAAGTCCTATATTGCAACCATTGTTCTTGGTGCATCAACTGTCACAGATGATAAAGAGGGCGAAGTACTTACATCTACTGATGCATCAAAGGTAGTAGATGCCGATATTGAAAAGATTCTTAAAGCGATGATTGGAACGATTGCACAACGCCCTTCATCAGTCTCTGCCGTTAAAGTCGGGGGAGAGCGTGCTTATGATCGCGTTCGAGCAGGTGAGACATTTGAACTCGAAGCTCGCAGTGTGACCATTTCTCAACTCGATATTCTTTCTATTCGCCACCTTGCTGCAACTACTGAAGTAGATATCGAAGTTACATGTTCTGCCGGCACATTTATTCGCGCCATTGCTCGCGACCTAGGTGATGGCCTAAATGTAGGAGGACACCTCGGCGCTCTGCGCCGCACGCGTGTTGCTGGCTTTAGCGAAAAAGATGCTGTGAGTTTTGAAGATCTGAAAGCGCAGAAATTTACGGCGCTGGGCCTTTCTGATGTTGCTCGTGTGACATTTACTCCCCGTGAGCTTTCACTTGATGAAGTCAAAGAACTCTCATTTGGTCGCCCACTATCTGAAAATGGAAATACCGTCATTAACGCTGCAATGTCTCCGGATAATCATCTGATTGCACTTCTGAAAGATGAAGGCGGCAAGGCAAAACCAATTGCTGTCTTTGCAGCGGCGAACTAGGTAAGGCAAGATTCGAGTATGAGCCAGAGCAGCGTCGTAGTCATAGGCGTCTTTGATGGTGTCCATAAGGGCCATCAACTTCTGCTCAATCGCGCTAAAGAGATTGCTGATGGGCGTTCGATTGTTGCACTTACCTTTGATCCTCATCCAACAACTGTCTTTGCACCCGATAAGGCGCCCACAATGCTCACCACATTGGCAGATCGGGTTGAGTTACTCAAGATTCATAACGCAGATCAAGTAGCGGTCATGAAGTTCAATGAGAAGTTTGCTGCGATGTCGCCAGATGACTTCGTAGAGACTGTGCTCGTCAATCAGCTTCATGCAAGTACCGTGATTGTCGGAAAGAACTTCACCTATGGACATAAGGCTGCTGGCAACGTTGATACCTTGATCAAATCTGGACTCACTCACAACTTCACAGTCGATGTGCAGGAACTTAAGGCAGATACTGAAGTCATCTCATCTTCACGTATTCGCAAACTTGTGATTGAAGGCAAAGTCGAGCAAGCGCGTGAGCTTTTATCTCGTCCTCATCGCCTTGATGGAGTTGTTGTGCACGGGGAAAAGCGTGGACGTGAAATCGGATATCCCACAGCAAACCTAGGAAAGATTGATGGCCAGACAATTCCAGCAGATGGCGTGTACGCGGGTTGGTTGACGGTTGGCATTAATTTTTGGCCAGCTGCAATTTCGATTGGTACGAATCCAACATTTGAAGGTGCTCGTGGTCGCCAAGTTGAGGCATATGCACTTGATCAAGAAGGTCTTGAGCTCTATGACAAGAACGCTTCGATTGAATTTGGCTGGTATTTACGTCCGACTCTGAAATTTGATGGTCTTGAACCACTACTTGAGCAGATGAAGAAAGATTGCGATAAAGCCCGCGAATTAACGGAGAAATAGGCGTATTCCAGCCTCAATTTCACTTATCCACACCCCGCAGGTAAACTTCCCTCTGTCCAACGAGAAAGTGATTTCCCGTGATTCAAACCGGGAAGCCTCTTGAACAGTACTGATGTACTTAACATGAAAAGGAAATACAGATATGTCATTAACACCAGAAGTAAAGAAAGAAATCATTGCGAAGTACGGATCATCAGCTACTGATACAGGAAGCCCTGAAGCTCAGGTCGCTCTTTTGTCCCGTCGTATCGAAGACATTACAACTCACCTCAAGACCAACCCGCATGACCACCACAACCGTCGTGGTCTCTTGTTGCTCGTAGGTCAGCGTCGTCGCATCCTTCAGTACCTCGCGAAGACAGATATCAATCGTTATCGCGCAATTATCGAGAAGCTCGGTATTCGCCGCTAATTAAGAATTAATTACACGCCGGGGGACAATGGTCCTCGGTAGTGGTTTCCAGATGTATGCATCTGTGAACTTCGATCGAAGATTCATTTGTTTCGCCTCGCGTGTAGTTACCGCTCCAAGGTGCAATCTACGTGCCTTGGAATTTGAAACAAAGGAGGACCCATGGAGGGTCAAGACGTTAAGACAGCAGTAGCCGTTATCGATAACGGAAAGTTCGGAAAGCGCGAGATTAAGTTCGAAACAGGACGTCTCGCAAAGCAAGCAGCAGGAGCTGCAGCTGTGTATCTCGATGATCAGACAATGATCTTCTCAGCAACAACAGCATCAAAGACACCTAAGGATCAATTCGACTTCTTCCCACTCACAGTGGATGTTGAAGAGAAGATGTATGCCATTGGCAAGATTCCTGGTTCATTCTTCCGTCGCGAAGGTCGTCCATCAGAAGAGGCAATTCTTAC
>WLJF01000061.1 GCA_009701945.1 Actinomycetota bacterium | reverse complement strand
TTTTCCAAGGCGAATGTATGTGCCCAAATCAAGGGTGCGAGCGATATCTGCGAGCGCACGCATATTGACAATGCCTGAACGCAGTGGAGAGAGACGACTTTCATCGAGATCGGGATACTTTAAATAGAGCTCTTCGGTAACAATCAGACCTAAGACAGAATCACCGAGAAATTCAAGGCGTTCATTGGTAGTTGCAATACCGGTTTCATAGGCGAAAGAGCGGTGGGTAAAAGCTAACTCGAGCAGTTCAGGAGAAAGTTCAACACCTAATTGCTCAAGAAGTTTTGAGAACAGATCAGACCTCGAGAACCTGACGGCGGTTATATGTTCCGCATGTAGGGCATGCAACGTGGTTGAGCTTTGGCTGCTGGCACTGCTGGCAGGTTGAGATCGCCGCTGCAGTTGTCTTCCACATGCTTCGACGTGAACGTGTCTTCGAACGAGACATCTTTCGCTTTGGTACTGGCACGGTAATCGTCCTTAATCTTGGAGCTACAAATCTAAATTTGCTGCTGGTGTTGCGATGGGGGTAAGTATCGCTTATTTCTGGTTAATTGCCAAAATCGAGCTTTTCAAGGCCAGACCAACGGGCATCGATGACCTCATGGGCATGGCCCTCAGGCAGCTTCTCCCACTTCTCCCCGCAGTCAGGGCATAGTCCAAGGCACTCCTCGGAGCAGAGCGGATTGACCGGCAAGGCCAAGATGATGGCATCGATAATCGGAATCTCAAGGTTCATCACATCGCCCTCCATCTGAAGTTCATCCTCGATATCGAGATCAACATCATCTTCTTCACGTCGCTTCTTACGTCCCTTTTCATTGGTCGGTTCATAGCGATAGAGCTCTTGAATCTTACGTTCTACTACCTGCTCAACTGGATCTAAACAACGGATGCATTCACCGATAGCAACAGCATAGATATCTGCGCTCAATAAGACGCCTTCAGTGACAGATTCAAGGCGCACATCTACTTCAATCACATCGCCTTCGGGAACAGCAATCAGCGGAACGCCAATACGGGCGTTGGATTCAATATCGAGCTGATACTCCTTCATCTCCCCCGTGCGGCGCGGGAGTTCGTGAGTATTGAGAAGGAATGGGTTGGCAGATTTAGTCATCAGCATTGAGCTGCGAAAGTACATCTTTATCGTCAGCGCCTTCAAGTCGTTCGCGGCCACGTGCCACAGCTTCCATCGTCTTATTAAGAATTACTTCTAGTGTGGCAAGGCGACCATCGATATAGGCCTCAACCTCGCGGCGCTCATCTTCGGCAACATCGCGAGCTTCATCCAAGATGCGCTGGGCTTCATCACGAGCGGCCTGAACGATTGATGTCTGCTCCACCATGCGAGCAACATCTTCACGGGCTGTGGCAATCATGGACTCAGCGCTGGTGCGCCCCTCTTCAATAATTTGATCACGCTTAGCAATGATGTCCTCTGCGCCAGATAAATCTGCCGGAAGGAAATCGCGAGCACCTTCAAGAATTTCAAGCATCTCACCGCGGTGCACAACGCAGGATGCAGATAATGGAACACCGCGAGCTTCTTCAACGATGGCGATTGCTGTGTTCAGTTTCTCAATTGAATCCATTGTCATTTCTTTACTCCTGCTCGTGCTTTCAGTGCTGCATTGACATTTGCTGGAACCATCGAAGAGACATCGCCACCGTAGTGGGCGAGTTCCTTCACAATGGATGAAGATAAGAATGAATGTGTAGGTGATGTAGCCATAAACATGGTCTCAACACCAGATGCTTGAATATGTACTTGTGCCATCTGAAGTTCGTAATCAAAGTCAGTGACTGCTCGAAGTCCCTTCACAATTGCCTGCACGCCGTTCTTCTTGCAATACTCAACAAGAAGTCCACTTCCTGTATCGACTGAGACATTAGGAAACTTCTTCACATTTTCAGCAATTAAAGCCATGCGCTCTTCTACTGAGAAGAGCCCTGACTTATTGCGATTGACGAATACTGCAACGATTACCTCATCAAATTGGTTGCTGGCGCGCTCAATAATGTCCAAGTGGCCAAATGTGATGGGATCAAAGGATCCTGGGCACACAGCGCGTTTCATGGTGCAAACGCTAGCAATGATTCCAGCGGTTATCCATTCTCGCCCTCTATTGCGCGTGGAACACCATAAAAGATTGTCGCTTGACCGTAATTCTTTTCGCGCAATGGCTCAAGGCCATCAGGCCATGAAATCTCTTTCACTCTCGAATTTCGTTCGACCGCAATGAGTGCTTGTGGGTGGATGAAATTGCCATCTCGCAATTGAATAAGCGTCTCAATCACATCAAGGTCATCGACTTCATATGGAGGATCGATATAGATGAAGTGGTAAGGCTGCGCAGCCTTATCTTGCAAGAAACGGTGAACGCTCATTGCATATAAGTGAAAAGTTCCGGGGCATTGCGCACTCTTTAAGTTTTCGTAATTACTGGTAATTGCCTTTGCAGCCGAATCATCTTTCTCCACTGCATGCACGAGCGCAGCACCACGTGAGAGGGCTTCGAGTGCGATGGCTCCCGTTCCTGCATAGAGATCGAGAATGTGAAGACCATCGAATTCACCAAATTCTGATGCAAGAGTAGAGAAGAGCGCTTCTCGAGCGCGATCTGATGTTGGCCTCGTGGAAGAGGAAACCGCATCAATAGTGCGACCTTTTGCAAGCCCTGCAATGATTCGCATTCTTATGCCTTATCTATATATTCAGCTGCAGCGTCGGCTTGAATCTGAGCAAGCTCTGCAGCAAGAAGTGGATACTGGGAGATTCCAGATTCGATAATTGTAGATGCATCTTCACGTGCTTGCTCAATCATCGATTCATCTCTCAATACTCGAAGAAGACGTAGATGAGAACGAGATCCTGATTGGCTCGCTCCCAAAACATCGCCTTCTCGACGTTGTTCAAGATCAATACGAGAAAGTTCAAAACCATCAACAGTTCCAGCAACTGCATCTAGTCGCATCCGTGCAGGACTTTCTGGCTCTGCATTAGTCGCAAGCAGACACAATCCAGGTGAAGTTCCTCGACCCACACGTCCGCGCAACTGATGAAGCTGAGAAACACCGAATCGATCAGCATCCATAATCACCATCACTGTGGCATTAGGAACGTCCACACCTACTTCAATGACAGTGGTTGATACCAAGACATCAATTTCTTTATTGGTAAAGGCCTGCATTGTTGAATCTTTCAGCTCTGCACTCTGGCGTCCATGCAGTGGCGCCACTTTCACTGCCTTCAGGGCTCCCCCAGATAGCAGAGGCCCGAGCTCTTCTACCGATGCAATCTCGGCTGAACTCTCGCCCATCAGAAAATCCATATCGCTATCTTCTGAAGTTCCTGCAGCAATTCGAGGAGCGACGATATATGCCTGGTGCCCTTGCGAAACTTCTTCGGTAATCCGCTCCCATGCACGTTCAAGAAATCCCGGTTTTTCTAAGACAGGAATGACATGAGTTGTGATGGGTTGGCGACCCAAAGGCAGTTCGCGCAACGTTGAGACATCAAGATCACCAAAGACTGTCATCGCAACTGTTCGTGGAATAGGTGTTGCAGTCATCACGAGAAGATGTGGCGGGTTTGTCGCTTTACTCTTGAGTGCATCACGTTGTTCAACACCGAAGCGATGTTGCTCATCGACAACAATCAAACCTAAATCCTTAAAGGCCACACTCTCGCCAAGAAGTGCATGCGTTCCAATCACAATACCTGCAGCCCCCGATGCAGCAAGTGCTAGGGCATCTTTGCGCGAAGCAGCGTTCTGCGATCCTGTAATGAGAGTTACCTGCGTTGCTAAGTCAGATCCACCGAGCATTCCACCTTGAGCAAGTGGACCAAGTAACTTCTGCATAGTGCGCAGATGCTGCGCTGCAAGAACTTCAGTTGGTGCAAGAAGAGCTGCCTGTCCTCCGTTATCAATGACATTTAACATCGCACGCAATGCAACCACTGTCTTTCCAGAGCCAACTTCACCTTGCAGCAAACGATGCATCGGATGAGGTTGGGCTAGATCATGTGCGATCTCTTGCGCCACAGTGTTCTGACCTGCCGTGAGCTGGAAAGGAAGTTGTGAATCAAAGGCGTCAAGTAATCCACCTGATTTCGCAGGCCGCGCAACTGCTTCGAGATTCTTCAACTCTTTTCTGCGAGAGAGTAGAAGCAATTGGAGCATAAATGCTTCATCAAAGGTCAGGCGTTGACGCGCTTTCTCGGCGCTATCGAGATCAGCAGGATTATGCAGCTGCACGAGAGCTTGGTGCAGAGTGGGATAGCCATACTTCTCTCGCACAGATTCAGGAAGATAGTCAGGAACTTCATCGAGTGCACCGATTGCAAGTTCAATGCATTGAGCAATCTTCCACGAAGGTAACTTGGCGCTAGCTGGATACATCGGTAAGTACTTGCCAGCAAAGCCCTCCACCGCAGCATCAACATCATTGCCATCGGGAATGAGTTCGTAATCAGGATGTGCCAATTGCCGTTTGCCGTTAAAGACTCCCACTTTTCCTGCAAAGAGGGCTTGCTTTCCCACCTTTAGATCTTTCTCCCGCCAAGCCTGATTAAAGAAGGTGAGTGAAAGTTTTGCAGAGCCATCGGTCACAATGACTTCAAGAATGTTTCCTTTACGCGCATGCAAGCGTCTGCTTGTTGCACTAAAGACTTCAGCGAGAATGGTGACTTCATCGCCCTCATTGAGTTCTGCAATATCAGAGAGCTCACCGCGCACGAGATAGCGGCGGGGGTAGTGATGAAGTAAATCCCCTACGGTCACATATCCAAATAAGTCGCGAAGGACTTTAGTAGTGCGATCGCCCACGACACTGACAAGTTTGGAGTCGAGGGTGGCCATGGCGTTATTCTCTCGTCACTAGCGCCTACTCGCCCTTCTTTATGCACGGATTTTGGCGGATTCGCCCTACCCCGCCCCCTCTTGCTACCCTTACGCCCTGTTCCTCACAGGAACGAGAATTCTTTAGATCTAAGGAATTTGTAATCTAGAAGGAGTACCAACATGGCATCTTCATGCGACATCTGTGGCAAGGGCCCAAGCTTTGGCAATAACGTTTCACACTCACAGGTGAAGACACGTCGTCGTTGGAAT
>WLJF01000060.1 GCA_009701945.1 Actinomycetota bacterium | reverse complement strand
GCATGAAGAGGCTGAAATACTCCATGTGGATCAAGGATGATCACTGGTTTGTCGTGGAACTTAAGGTAACGACCTACCCAAATTTCAAAGAGTTCTTCCAGAGTTCCGAGACCACCAGGAAGGGTGATAAAGGCATCCGATAAGTCCTCTATCTTCGCCTTTCTGGTGCGCATCGAATCAACGACAATAAGTTCATCGCTATCGTGGTCTGCAAATTCAATGTCTACAAGTTTTTGAGGGATGATGCCGATAGTCCGACCACCCTTGCTTCGAGCACCGCGAGAAATCGCTCCCATTGCAGAGATATGGCCCCCGCCAGATACAAGTTCGGCACCGCTTTCTGCAATGCCTGCGCCAAGATCGAAAGCCAAATCGATAAATTTGCTATCTATCGTGGGTGATGAAGAACAGAACACTGCAATGCGCATGAGGGACAGGATAGGGGTTAGGCTTAGAACATGTCTTCTCTAGCTCACGGCCATGGAATCGCAACACTTGCAGGTTCAACAGTTCTCGATGTGTGGTTTCCATCCCCTGCTTTAGGAGCACTTGCTGGCGGACCTGATGCAACTCTGTCATCGATGGTTGGAAGCGATGAAGTTCGTGGCATCACGCGAGAATTAGTCTCACTTGAAATCGATCTCACAGTCGCTCCAAAAGATGCAAAGGATGCCTACCTGCGCCTACATCTACTTTCGCATCGACTTGTAAAACCTCATGGCCAATCACTCGAAGGAATCTTCGGATTACTAGCAAATGTGGTGTGGACTTCAGTTGGGCCGTGCGCAGTCGATGGTTTTGAGGTTACACGTGCAAAGCTCAAGGCTAAGCATGGGCATGTTTCAGTATTTGGCGTAGATAAATTCCCGAGAATGGTCGATTACGTCATTCCTTCTGGGGTTCGCATTGCAGATGCTGATCGGGTCCGACTCGGTGCATATCTTTCCTCTGGCACAACAGTGATGCATGAAGGTTTTATCAACTTTAATGCAGGAACTCTTGGCACATCTATGGTCGAAGGTCGTATTTCATCCGGTGTGGTTGTTGGAGATGGAACTGATGTTGGTGGGGGTGCATCCATCATGGGAACTCTCAGCGGAGGCGGTAAAGAGGTAATTTCAATCGGTGAGAAGTGTCTACTAGGTGCTAACTCTGGACTTGGAATTTCACTCGGTGATAACTGTGTCATTGAAGCAGGGACATATATCACCGCTGCCGCGAAGGTGAAGCTGCCTGATGGCGAGATCGTAAAAGCTGGAACGCTCTCTGGTGCTAATAATCTTTTATTCCGTCGCAACTCACTTACTGGTGGTCTCGAAGTAGTAATGCGAACTGGAACTTGGGGCGGATTGAACTCAATTCTGCACGCAAATTAATTTCTACTGGGCAAGCTGAAAATACGGTGAAGGAATCTTCGCACGGCTTCTAAAAGTATCTCCCCGTAGTAATTTCGTAGAGCCGTTGCTACTGGTTCCCTTGATATAGGTAACTGCTCCGGCGCTATTACGGGAGACTATCTCCAGAGAAATAACATCAGGTAATAAGAATGCTGCTGCCACTAATTGTTGAGTTGAACTCGCCTTCCACGATGCAAACCGTGGATTAAGTTTGGGGTCAAGGCCTGCAGGATCTGCAACTGATTGTGTGTAGGGAGTTGGCTGTCCCCACGCATCGAGAGTCGTTTGCGTAGCTCCACCAGATGATGATGAGTAATAAGCCTGTATTGGCTTTCCATTGAGAAGTATTGCAAGACTTGTTGATGTCTCAATATTGGTTCTACTTACGGCAGCTTTCCATAGTGCGCCAATCTTTGGCTCAATCTCTTTTGAGTAACCGACAAAGTTCTGATCGGCGATATGTGAATACACATGGCAATCACAGGAAGGTTTTATCGCGCCAATCTTTGATAGAGCATATGAGCGGGATGCAATGACCTGAGCTTCAAGTGCTGCCGTTGGCCAGGCAGAAGACATCTCACTAATCCCCCATAAATACTCATCATGAACACTTAAAGAATTGGTGACTTCAATCGCGCCCTTGAACACCTTCATCTGCATCTGTCCATATCGATACTTCACAGCGCTACCTGGTTGTGAAAAAGTGATGACTGCATTAGGCCCAGTCCATCGAATGGTGAAGCTCTTTCCAGATACTGGCCCAGTGATAACGCCACTGGCATCAAGCCTAAAAGATGCTTTCTGTCTTGAAGTAAATGTTGCGATAGGTGCAAGTTCGGTAGGACCTACTACCTCACCTGCATAGATTTGAATGAGTGACTCTGGCGTTGCAGAGACAAATGAGACAGAACGCAATAGATGTCCGATGTTTACACGGATAGTGTGTGTATCAACCACTGGTGCGATTACTACATCTTTGTAATAGTAATTAAGAATGGTGGTAGCGCTCTCTCCTGCAAGAGCATGTGCCCGAGCACCCATCTGACTCATTCCAACGCCATGACCATAGCCCGCCCCTGTGAATGAGAAACTCTGAGGGGTTTCAGCCTGCGCTATAGGAATTAATGTGAATGTGAGAAGTGAAAGAAGTAGAGCTTTATACATCCTCATCAGATGATGCGCTCTTTCTTGCATCTACAAATTCCCGATATGCAGCGATTACTTCAGATGGATTACCTCGCATCATGAGTTTGCCCATATTGAGCCAGATAACCTCATTACAGATATCTTCGATGGTTGCTAAGGCATGGCTGACCAGGATGAGGGCACGATCTGCTGTGCGAAGTTCCTTAATGCGATTAAGGCTCTTCTCCTTAAACTTTGCATCTCCCGTACTGAGCGCTTCATCAATGATCAAAATATCGGGTTCAACAACTGCTGCAACTGAAAAAGCTAAACGCGCATACATACCTGATGAATAGGTGCGCATCGGAGCATCGATAGATTCACCCAACTCTGAGAACTCCGCGATGGAATCAAAACTTGCATCAATTTCTTCTCGTGTCATCCCTGCTGCAAGACCGCCTAAGTAGACATTGTCACGGCCAGTCATTGAAGGATTAAAGCCAACACCCAAGGCAAGCAGGGTGCTAACGCTTCCATAGACCTCGACACGGCCCTGTGTTGGCGGAACAATTCCTGAAATCACGCGCATCAACGAAGACTTACCAGCTCCATTTGAGCCAATAATTCCAAGCACTGTTCCGTAATGAACATCAATAGAAACATCATTGAGTGCGCGAACAATGCGTGTGTGCTTCTTCCCGCGACCAAGAGTTTTTAACCGAGCTTTAAGAGTTGGTTTCTTGTCAATTGAAGTCGTATATGTGAGACCGAGATCTTTCACCGAGACAGCAATGCTGTGGGGTGAATGTTCGTGGTTATAGTCGGACAGCGAAATCACGCTCCCTCGATAGGAAGAAATAAGTTCCTGTTAAGAAGATAAAGAGCGCCCACACGCTCGCATGAATAAGACCGTTCATTGATGGAGCTTGTGCATGAACAACCACGCGAGACCAAGAATCTAGTAAGTAGAAGATTGGGTTAGCAATTTCTAATGTTCTGATTCGATCAGAGACACTTGTCGCTTCGTAAAGAATCGGCGATAAATACAGCAGGCTTCGAGTCAGATAAGGAAGCATGCTTGAAATATCTCGGAAGTAAACGTTGATGCATGAAATCAAAATAGCCATACCGAGAGCCATGATCATGGCAATAAGAAGGATTGGTACTGCCCACAACATCTGCCAGGAATATGGCAACCCGATAACAGCATGGATGATTCCAAAGACAATAAAAGTAGGCACGAATTTAAAGAGTGCGATAACGGTTGCAGAGATTGGCAACATAATGCGAGGGAAAGATGTGTTAAGAATTAAACGCTGGCCTGAGGTGATTGCCTTGACTCCCCCGGTCAAACTATTTGCAATGAGATAGAAGAGAAAGAGGCTTGCTGTCAGATGACCGAATCGAGTTGAGTCACTACTTCCACCAATCACATAGATCAGTAGGAAATAGACCCCGGAGAGAAGCAGCGGGTTAAGAACTAACCAGAGCTGGCCAAAAACTGAACCATAGTTTTGTTCGCGAAGTTCAGAACGAGAAAACTCGGCGATAAAGGTGCGCCGGCTCCAGAGTGAGCGCATGTATTCGCGCATGGGAGGTAATCCCGCGCGAAATGGCTCATAAACAACTACTGGTTTCTCCACGTGCGAAAGGCTACCGCAGTAGCCAGCTCGTTAATCAGATGAAGGGACGAGAGTCTTTGGCGATGAGATAAATCCTGCTCCCCACGCGAAGTGCATGGTCGGAATTACCGCTAAGAGTAGGAAATATTCTCGAATGGATGAAGCAATTCTGGCCGATGCTAAAAGGAGAAAGAGAAGATAAATCGCTGCTGGAAAAAAGAGAATCGGAAGAAAGAATCCGGCTATGACGGAGGATAAGAATCCGATAAGCGCAAATGGTGGAGCGAGGTATCGATAATTAATTGTTCCGCTATGTCTCCTAGAAACCACACGGCGCCAACGTCCGTATTCAAAATACTGTTTTGCAAGTGCAGTGACAGTTGAACGTGGTCGATAAGTCACATGCAGGCGAGGATCGAAATACACGATGCCACCTTTTTCACGCAGACGAAAATTCAACTCCCAATCCTGAGCACGCGTAAATCGTTCATCGAATCCACCGATTGCGACAAGTGCCTCTCGTCTAAATGCACCGAGATAAACGGTGTCCACAACTCCGGCCTTTCCGCCAGTGTGAAAACGTGATGCACCAACTCCGAGCGGACTACGCATTGCTCCAGCAACTGCTCTCTCAAATGAAGTAGTACCAACTGCCGCCATGACTCCACCCACATTCACAGCACCAGTCTCATTGAGAATTTCAACAATTAATCTGAGATAGTCATTTGGAATTTGTGCATGTCCATCTACACGCACAACTACCGGACTTTGAGATTTGTTAAGCGCAAGATTCAAGCCTACTGCTGTTCGACCAGTTGGATTATCAACTAATACAACTCGTGTATCTCGGCGTGAGATGGATTGAGCAATTTCTAAGGTTCGATCATGTGAAGGTCCAACTGCAAGAATTACTTCGATCTTTCCCTGATAATCCTGAGAAAGAATTGAGTGCACTGCATCATTTAGATGCGCTTCTTCATTCAAAACTGGAAGGATGACGCTAATTGAT
>WLJF01000006.1 GCA_009701945.1 Actinomycetota bacterium | reverse complement strand
GCAACGCTGACTGATGGCTGTGATGGAGTCTTCTTATCCGTTGATATCGATGTGGTCGATCCTGGGATGGCGCCAGGAACTGGAACACCCGAGCCTGGTGGAATGACTTCTCGTGAGTTGTTGGAAGCTGTGCGCAGAATCTGTCTTGAACTACCTGTTGTCGGTATTGATGTGGTGGAAGTGGCTCCAGCATTTGATAGCGCAGATATCACTGCCATTCTTGCTAACCGTGTTGTCTTGGAAGCTTTGAGTGCTATTGCTAAGCGCCGTAGTGGCAGTGCATATAACCCAACACAGAACTTATTAGATCGTTAGAGCGTATCTAAGATCATCTGAACATCATCCATCGATGTCCAAGGGTTTACGAAGGCAAAGCGCAGTATTGATTCACCTGCATGCTTTGATGGTGGGATAAAGCCAATCTGCTTCTCAAGGAGTGCATCAGACCACTCTTGATATTGGGAAGGTGACCACCCTTTACGTGTGAATGCAACGATGGACAGTTCTGGCTCGCGCACTAATTCAAGGTTTGGGTGAGCTGCAATGCGCTTTGCTGATTCCTTTGCCAGGCGGATGCCTTCCTCCACTGCTTGTGAATAAGCATTTGTGCCATGGGCTGCAAGTGAGAACCAGAAAGGTAATCCGCGCACCCGACGGGTTAGGTGGATTGCATAATCAGAAGGTGACCATGAGTCATCGTGGAGAGTCTCAAGATAACTTGCATGTTGTGTGTGAGTCTCTTTCGCTAAGTGTGGATAGCGATATACGAGTGCGCATGCATCAAAGGGTGCAAAGAGCCATTTATGTGGATCAACGATAAAAGAATCTGCATCTTCAACACCCTTATAGAGATGGCGCACAGATGGTGCGCACAAACCTGCAAGACCATAGGCGCCATCGACGTGGAACCAGATGTTGCGCTCTTTTGCGCATCGAGCAAGGGATGCTAAATCATCAACGATGCCAAGGTTGGTGCTGCCTGCTGTTCCGACTATTGCAAAGACGCGATTGTTTGTAGTGGCATGTAGTTCATCGATTGCTCTGGCAACGTGTGCTCCATCAAGGCGTAGTTCTTCATTGGTTTCAATCTTTAATACATCAACATCCATCACGTGGGCAGCAGATGTAATGGATGAATGTGACTCTGCGCTACATGCGATGACCCAGCGCTGAGTATCTGGGTGTGTTTTGCGTGCTTGATCACGCGCAACAACGAGTGCTGAAAGATTGCCCATCGTGCCACCTTGCACAAAGACACCACCTGCGGTGTTTGGTAGTCCTGCAATATCAATGAGCCATTTGAGCGCTTGGTTCTCAGCAAAGACAGCGCCAGCGCCTTCTTGCCATGAGCCGCCATAGAGAGAGGATGCACCGACTACAAGATCAAAGAGGTTGGAGTATTCACTGGGAGCAGATGGAATAAATGCAAGGTTACGTGGGTGATCGGTTGAGATGCAGGCGAGAGCAAGAGTTTCGGTAAAGATATCGAGAGTCTTCTTGCCTCCTAAACCACCTGCAGTAATGGTGTTACCAAGTTCTGAATATAAATCTGCCTCACTACGAGGACCATCCAGAGGTGGATCTGATTTCAAGCGAGCAAGGCTGTATTCCATGACAGCTTTTGCGAGCTCTTCTACCTCTGTGGTGAATTCATGCACGGTGTGATTCTGCCCTATCTCTACTTACTTTGCTTCAAGAGGAAAGAGATCACAAGTTGTGCAAAGTCATTCGGTAGCTTGGGGCTATGTGAGCCATCTTTGATCTTCCAGAACTGTAGATGGGTATGTGTATCGCAGGTGTAGTTGATGACTGTTGTCTCCGTGCCCTTGATGGTGGGTTCGAAATCCTTCTTTGCTGTTGTGGGATTACTGCATTGATTGACGGCAGCGATGGTCTTTATGGTGGTGGCAGCGCTTGTATAGGGGTGGTTATTCAACACTCCCCCATTGAGCTTAATTACCTTATCTGCGGTGCCATGGATGTTAAGGAGTGAGACAGGTGTTGCCTGCGAACACTCTGGGCTCTGATCCATCGCACCTGCAATCGCGACAATTGCTGCAACTCTCTGCGTCTTACATGCAAAGGTGTATGACATAAATGCACCATTGCTATGGCCGATGAAATAGATACGTTTTGGATCCACGGGGGTTATCGAGCTGATCTCATCGATGAGTGAGTTGAGATAGGCGAGATCATCGACTTCTTGGCTATATCTATTGCAACATGATTTTGAGGCGTTCCAGAATCTTTTACCTTCAAGATTTGAGGTGCCATCGGGTGCGATATAGATAAGACCGTTCTTCTTAGCAATGGGTGCAAGTCTCATGTAATTCTCTTGGTGAGCACCTGATGTTGATGCTGAGTGCAGGAGAATGAGTAGTGGTGCTGGATTTGCAAGAGCGTCAGGAAGATGGACGGTGACGGGGCGATCTCCGCCAACGGTGTAGCTACTACTGGCCGTAGCGGGTGTGAGGAAAGTGAGAGTTAGCGCAAAAACGGAGAGTAGGCGCAACTTCATGAGTTCATCTTCGCCTGTGTCTGAGGTTTTGTCATACTGGACTGCGATACTGCGTAAATGAATTTCTCGCAGGCTCGCAGATCTAAGGGTTGGATTGTTCTCCTTGCCACAGCTCTTGGCCTCTCACTCGGGGCCTACTCCTTTATCTCCAATGCTCGAGCAAACCATGTCTATACGCTGACCTGTGGCATCATCGATTACAAACCCAGCGTTTTCTTCCAGACATGCGCCGATGGTGGAATTGCAGTGGGTGAAATGCAATGGGAATCATGGTCAGAAGATGGTGCGCGCGGTGAAGGCACCTATGCAATCAATGATTGCTCGCCAGATTGTGCAACAGGCAAACTCTCCACGACTGCAGTCACAGTTGTATTGACAGGAAGTAACCCCCTTGATGAGGTTCGTGGCAAGCGCGTGCTCAATAGGATTTCAATCACCACGGTGGATAAGAAACCGCTCCCGCTCAACTCATCCAATACCGATAGTTGGGTACTTGAGTAAGTAAAATTCTAGACACTACATTTGGAGGAAAACATGGTCAAGCTTGAGCACTTATTAGAGAAAGTAATCTTCGCCGGACGCTGGCTATTGGCACCTCTCTATATAGGCCTACTTCTTGCACTCATTCCTATCCTCTATCGCTTCTTCCACTCTTTCTGGCACATCATGAGCCATATCACCACCTCATCAATGAGTGAGATAACTCTGCAAGTTCTCGAACTTCTCGACACAGTCTTACTTGGCAATCTCATTATCTTGGTTCTCTTTGCAGGGTATGAAAACTTCGTCTCTAAGATTGCTATTGCAGATGGCGCAGAAGATCGACCACACTGGATGGGACATGTTGATTCAAGTGGCATGAAGATCAAGCTCATTGGCTCACTTGTTGCAATCTCAGTGATCGAACTTCTCAAGGACTTTATGCAAGAAGGAACCTTTGATGCCAACCGTGAAGGATGGCGTATTGGAATTCATATGACTTTTGTGATTTCAGGCGTTCTCTTTGCACTGATGGAGATGATGGCAGATCGCCACAAGTCTGAAAGATAACTCTGGTCTGAACGTTAAGAAGCTACCGTCATTGATCGCATCTCACCGAGGCCTTCGATACCAGTGATAACTTCTTGACCTGCAGTTAAATACTTCGTTGGTTTAAAGCCCATGCCAACACCTTCTGGTGTTCCAGTATTGATGACATCTCCTGGGAAGAGCTCCATAAATTGGCTTAAGTACCAGACGATGTGATCGATCCCGTAGATGAGATCACTGGTTCGTGAATCTTGGCGCTTTTCTCCATCGACTGTGCAATACAGGCGCACATCATCTGGCTTAAATTCATCTTCAGTAACAATGGCAGGACCCATCGGATTAAATGTTGGGAAGGACTTTCCCTTAACCCATTGTCCTGCGCGTTCAATCTGCCAGTGGCGCTCTGAAACATCTTGGCTGATGGAGTATCCAAGGATGTGGCTGCGAGCTTCTGACTCAGAATTTAAGTAGAGAGCGCGCTTTCCAATGACGACAGCAAGTTCCACTTCATAATCTGTGGCTGTTGAATTTGGTGGAATTGCGATTGCATCATTGGGTCCTGTCAGGCAATCAGGGGCTTTCATAAAGACAACAGGCTCTGGTGGTGGTGTCATTCCTGATTCAGCTGCGTGACGGGCGTAGTTAAGGCCGATGCAGATCAACTTCGTTGGTCGTGCGACAGGACTTGCAATACGTAGTCCTGCAATATCAAAGGGAGTCTGTGATGAAAGATCTGCTGACTTCACCTTATCGAGCGCACCTGCTTCAAGCTCTGGGCGGTTCCAATCCTTAATCAAGTGATCGACATAGACTGCTTGAGTCTGGCTCACCATCACAGCAGGACGTTCTGAACCAACCTGACCAAATCGCGCGATTTTCATAGTCGTAAGATTAGCGCAGCACTCCTAAGATGCATACATGAAGATTGTCATAGCCCCAGACTCATTTAAGGGCAGTGCAACTTCCAGTGAGATTGCATCGTGGATTGCAGCCGGTATTCACTCTGTTATCCCAACATGTGAAATCATAAAGATTGCTATCGGCGATGGTGGCGAAGGATCCCTCGATGCAATTCTTAGCGCAGGCTTTAAAGCTAATGAATGTGAAGTTGCAGGACCTGTCGGAAATTTAGTGAAGGCGCATATTGCACTCAAAGATGACATAGCTTTTATCGAGATGGCACAAGCTTCTGGGCTTTCACAACTGCCAGGGGGTGTGAAGTCTGCACTTAAATCATCTTCATTTGGTGCAGGAGAACTCATTCTTGCAGCCCTTAATAAAGGTGCGAAGAAGATCATTTTGGCAGTCGGTGGAAGTGCAACAACAGATGCGGGGGCAGGTGCGCTACAAGCACTCGGTGCAAAGCTCACTGACGCTGCAGGAAATGAGATTGCACGAGGTGGTGGTGCACTCATCGACTGTGTGAAGATAGATGTTTCTGGTCTCGATCCACGTCTTACACAAACCACCTTTGTATTGGCAAGTGATGTGAAGAATCCACTTTTAGGTAGTGAGGGTGCTGCGCGAGTATTTTCACCACAGAAAGGTGCATCCCTTGAAGAAGTAGAGATCCTTGAGACATCACTTGCCCACTTTGCATCCCTTGTGGGTGGTCCACACGTATCCGCACCTGGTGCTGGTGCTGCAGGTGGCTTTGGATTTATGGCTTATGCATTCCTATCTGCCACAGCAGAGAGCGGTATTGATCTGATTCTTGACCTTGTGCAATTCGATAGGCAGATAGTTGGCGCCGATTACATCATCACCGGTGAAGGTCGCTTTGATTCACAGAGCTCTCAAGGCAAAGCTCCGTGGGGAATCTTGCAGCGCGCTATGAAATCTTCTATCCCCACATTCTTGGTCTGTGGTGATGCGGATGCGCATCAAGAAACTGGATTTAAAGGCATCTACACATTGGCCTCTATTGAGCCTGATATCAAAAAGTGCATCGCAAACCCAGCACCGCTTGTGACAAAGATTGGTGCAGCAATAGCCGCTTCGCTCTAATTAATGAAAGATTTTTCCTGGGTTCAAAATTCCATTGGGGTCGAGCGCTGCCTTGATGGATTTCATCACTGCAACTGATGACTGACCTGCCTCTTCCAGCAGTGAATCAATCTTTCCAGCGCCAATTCCATGCTCACCTGTGCAGGTGCCGCCCATCGCAATGATTGCTGAGGTTGTCTTATGTGTGAGTTCACGAATGGCATCAAGCTCTTCAGGCTTTGTTGGATCGGTCACGATAAAGGTGTGGAAATTACCATCAGCCACATGTCCCAAGATGGAGTGTGGGAATGGTGATTCCTTCAAAATCTTCTCTGCGATTGCAACTGCATCAGCAAGTTTAGAAAGCGGAACTGCAGCATCGGTACTGATGGCGCGCTTTCCAGGAAAAGCTGCGATACCTGCCCAATATGCATTGTGACGGGCTTGCCACAACTTACGGCGCTGGCCTTCTTCCGTTGTCCATTCAAAGTCTGTGCCACCGAATTCAGATGTAATCTCTTGAACTACCTTGGCATCTTCTTCTACTCCGCGAGGAGATCCATGGAATTCAAAGAGTAGTGTGGGGGCTTCTTGCAGTGTGAGCCCATCATGGGCATTAACGTTCTTAATCGATTGCGCGTCAAGGAATTCACAGCGAGCAATAGCAACACCAGATCGCACAATGGCAATAGCTGCCTGCACCCCATCTGCAAGGGAAGGAAAGCGCGATACTGCAGCAGCCATCTTCTCTGGAATACCAAAGACACGAAGGGTAATTTCTGTGACGATTGCAAGTGTGCCTTCAGAGCCAACAATGAGTCGAGTTAAGTCATAGCCTGCAGAGAGTTTGCGAGTCTCACGCCCTGCATGGATAACTGTGCCATCTGCCAATACTGCGGTGAGTTTGAGTACATTCTCACGCATAGATCCATAGCGCACCGTTGTTGTTCCAGCAGCTCCCGTTGAGGTCATTCCACCGATCGTTGCATCAGCGCCAGGATCTACTGAGAAGAACAATCCATCATTTGATAGCTTCTTATTCAGCGCCATGCGCTTAACGCCTGCTTGCACCGTCACTGTTAAATCATCGGGTGAGATTTTGATAATCGAATCCATCTCACTTAAATCAAGTGAGATTCCACCAAAGAGAGGCAACACATGGCCCTCAAGGGATGAACCAACGCCAAAGGCAACGACGGGAATACCTTCACCGTTGCAGTAAGCAAGGACTTTGGAGACTTCATCCGTTGAGTGAACAGTGACTACTGCAGATGGTCGAACGGGAGGAAATGCTGATTCATCGCGCCCGTGGCTATCTAGAACTGATTCATTTTGAGAGATGCGACCGCTGACCAAAGAAGAGAGAGCCTTTACCTGCGCATCAGAGAGATCCACGCGTTTGGTAATAGCCATCACTATCTCGATTCTTATCGAAGTTGTAACGAACTGTAGCCCCGAAGGGATTCGAACCCTCGTAGCTGACTTGAGAAGCCAGAGTCCTAGGCCGCTAGACGACGGGGCCGTGCCAAAAAATTACTAGGACAAACATATTAAGTTGTACGTAACTGCTGTATATCGCTGGGGTACCAGGACTCGAACCTAGACTTACTGAACCAGAATCAGCAGGGCTGCCAATTACCCCATACCCCAATACTTTTCACCGTGTGGCAAGGTGGAAAGTTTACCTTAACAAAAGGGTAGAAATTACAGCGGCAATTTAGAGCGCTAGGGCCTTGGAAATACGGGCTAAGCAGGCCTCTTTCCCAAGCAACTCCATTGATTCAAAGAGTGGCGGAGAGATAGTGCTTCCAGTTGTTGCAATACGAAGTGCGGTAAATGCAATACGTGGCTTGAGCCCTAGCTCTTCAATCAGGGATGCGCGAAGCACCGCTTCAATTGCTTCGTGGTTCCAGGTTGCAACTCCCTCAAGATCTGCAAGTGAGCGCTTCAAAATATCTTTCGCTGCAGCATCACTTATCTTTGAAACCGCATCAGCATCGACAGCAAATTCCTTCACAAAGAGGAATTTCAATAACTGAGGTGCTTCATCGAGCTTGACGATGCGCTCTTGAATAATGGGAAGTGCCTGCTTGACTAGCTCAACTTCAGCATCGGTGCCTGTGATGATTCCAGCCTTAATAAGAAATGGCATGGTCCATGTGGCGAACTCTTCAAGGCTTAAGGCACGGATTTTATCGCCGTTAATTGCCTCAAGCTTTTTCATATCAAAGCGGGCAGGAGATGAGTGAACTTTCTCCACAGTAAAGAGCTCAGTGAGCTCCTTCATGGAAATATTCTCGCGATCATCACCAGGTGACCAACCAAGTAGAGCTAAGTAATTACAGATTGCCTCTGGCAAATATCCCTGCTCGCGATACCAAGCGATAGAGACTTCACCGTTGCGCTTAGAAAGCTTTGCATTATCTGCACCCATTACAAAGGGAAGGTGAGCAAAGACTGGGTAATCCTCTATCTTCACTCCCATCGCCTGATACACACGAATCTGACGTGGAGTGGAAGACAGTAAGTCTTCACCGCGTAATACGTGAGTAACACCCATCAACACATCATCGACTGCAACTGCGAGTGTGTAGAGAGGTGAACCATCTGCGCGCACAAGGACAAAGTCAGGAACAAACTTGTGATCAAAAGTCACATCGCCACGGATTTCATCTCTGAAAGTTGTTGTGCCATCAGGCATACGCATGCGCACAACGCCTTCACGACCTTGTGCTTTAAAGGCAGCGATTTGATCTGCGCTCAGGTCACGGCAATGTCCGTTATAACCAGGTGCAACATTTGCAGCTCGCTGTGCTTCACGTACTGCTTCGAGTTCTTCCGGTGAGCAGTAACAGTAATAAGCATCTTTTTGATCCAGAAACTTCTGCGCCCACTCAGCATAAATGCCAAGTCTTTGTGATTGGAGATAAGGACCATTTGGGCCACCAACTTCTGGACCCTCATCCCATTGCAGACCTAGCCACTTGAGAGTGTCGATTGCTGCATTGATGTATTCATCGGTAACGCGCGTTGTGTCAGTATCTTCAATGCGAAATAGGAATGTGCCACCTGTGTGACGGGCATATGCCCAATCAAAGAGTGCTGTGCGGATATTTCCAACGTGGAGATCTCCTGTGGGAGATGGCGCAAAACGTACCTTTACTTTTTTACTCATGGACGCGCGCTCACCTTATTGGTTAATTGGCCAAGGCCTTCGATGGATATAGCAATAGTAGATTTCTCAGGCATCGGTCCAATTCCAGCTGGTGTGCCGGTAATGATCACATCGCCAGGCAAGAGAGTCATTACTTGAGTCACGAAATGAATAATATCTTCGACCTTAAAAATCATGTCAGATAACTTGGCATCTTGCTTGATTTCACCGTTAAGCGTCGTGGTGATGCGCTGTGTGCCAGGAACAAACTCTGTTTCAATCCATGGACCAAGTGGGCAGAAAGTATCAAATGACTTTGCGCGCATCCACTGTCCATCACGCTTTTGTAGTTCGCGAGATGTCACATCATTTGCCAAGGTATATCCGAAGATCACATCTTTAACGCGCTCTCTTGGAACTTCCTTACACACGCGACCAATCACAATGGCAAGTTCTGCTTCATAATCAATAGTGGGAGCCATGGCAGGCCAGACGATGGTGTCGCCAGGACCAATGACAGATGTATTGGGCTTTAAGAAGATGATGGGTTCATCGGGAACAACGCCACCCATTTCAGCTGCGTGATCTGCATAGTTCTTACCCACTGCAACAATCTTGGAGCGTGGAATGACAGGTGCTAATAGGCGCACCTTTGTCAGATCAACCTTCGCAGCTGTCTTTTGAATGCCGTGATAGATCGGATCTCCTGAGATAATCGAAATCTGATTATCTTCTTCAAGGATTCCAAAGAGCGGGTCGGTACCTAAACCTGCATCAGGTTGAGGTGTAAATCGAACTACGCGCATTGGGCAATCTTATCTTCAAGGCGTAAATAAGGCTAAAGCGAGCTTTCCTTGCCGTCTGAATCAATATAGAAAATCGTTGCAGTAGGTGCAAAATCCTTAATCGCCTTGGTATTTGCAGGAAGTGAACCTGTAGCAACAACGCTCTCAATTCCTGTTATTCCAGATGCAAGAGCCACAGTAAGAACTGCTTCAAATGCATCAAGGTTGAGAGATGGTGATGTCACATTAATCGCAACATAGGTGCGTCCTGTGTTATCGCGAAGGGCTGCTGCTTGCTGTGCACCGCTTCGAGCAAGGGTTGAGGTAGCAAGAGTTACCAGCTTTGTATCTTCTGGATTATTCATGCTCATCAATCTCCGTATCTAGTCGCTCAATAATAACTGAGCTAATACGACGTCTACGTCCGACAGGGCGCTCAGAAGTAATCGACCAGCCTTGCAAATCAATAGTGGACCCTGCAATCGGAACGCGGCCTAACTTCTCAGCCATATATCCGCCAATGGTGTCTACATCTTCAAACTCATCACGATCCATTTCAATCTTGAGCTCATCAGCTAGATCTTCAACATGCATCGTGGCCTTTGCACGAGCCTTGGTCTCGGTGATCCATGTGAAAGCTTCAACGCCATCATCGTATTCATCGGCAATTTCACCAACAATCTCTTCAATGATGTCTTCAATGGTAATGATTCCTGCAGTTCCGCCATATTCATCAACAACGATTGCCAAGTGAATCTGATCGCGCTGCATTTCTTTTAACAACTCTGCTGCTTCCTTATTTTCGGGCACAAAAACAGCAGGGCGAGTGTGTTGCTCAACCTTCTCAGTCGTCTCAGCTTCGTGGTGATCGAGTGCTCGCTTTGCTAAATCTTTCACATAGGCGATTCCGATGATGTTATCGATGCCATCACCGACTACAGGAACGCGTGAATAACCGGAGCGAAGCGCAAGTGAGAGCGCCTGGCGCAGAGTCTTATCTTTTTCAATCCAGACCATATCTGTGCGCGGAACCATAAGCTCGCGCACCAAGGTGTCCCCTAGTTCAAATACATTGTGAATCATCTCGTGTTCATCAGATTCAACAAGGCCGCGGGTGTGGGCGTGATCCATGAGCTGTCGTAGCTCATCTTCATTTGAGAGAAGTCCCCATGCAAAACCTTTAAATGCCAAGCTGATCTTCTTTACTATTCTTACTTTCACAGTTATTTGGTCACTGTAAGTGACCACTCCTTCACTATTTTCTCTTGCAACGCGAACATGACTTTCTCTTCATCAGGATCTGCGTGGTCATAGCCCAAGATGTGGAGCAAGCCATGTGTAGCAAGGATATAGATTTCTTCTTCAACGCTATGCCCTGCGCTCTGCGCTTGCTGCGCTGCAACTGCAGGAGCAATCACAATATCTCCAAGAGTTACCACTTCACCTTTGCTTTCAGGCAGATCCATAGGAAATGAGAGAACATCTGTGGGTCCGGTCTCATCCATCCACTTGATGTGAAGCTCTTCCATCTCAGTGACATCAACAAAGGTTAGAGAAATCTCGCACTCAGGGTTGAGCTCCATATATTCAATACCGAAATTAATCAGGGTGTGCATCTGGGTTTCAGGCACCAAAGCACCAGAGCGATTTACTAGTTCAACGGTCATGATTTACGAATCGAATGCGGAACAGATTTGGTCGCATCGTATTTGTCATAAGCCTTCACAATGTCACCGATTAAGCGGTGGCGCACAACATCTTCGGCGGTGAGCTCCATAAAGGAGATATCGTCAACGCCATCGAGGATGTCGCGAATAATGCCAAGCCCTGAACGTTGACCATTCGGTAGATCATTTTGAGTCACATCACCGGTAATGACCATCTTGGAACCAAAACCAAGGCGGGTTAAGAACATCTTCATCTGCTCAGGTGTGGTGTTCTGCGCTTCATCTAAGATGATGAATGCATCATTGAGTGTGCGACCGCGCATAAAGGCAAGCGGTGCCACTTCAATCACGCCGGTCTGCATTAGACGTGGAATTGCTTCAACATCGATCATGTCGTGGAGTGCATCAAAGAGTGGTCGAAGATATGGATCAATCTTCTCGTTCAGCGTTCCAGGCAAGAAGCCCAGCTTCTCTCCTGCTTCAACAGCAGGACGGGACAAGATAATGCGATTGACTTTCTTTGCTTGCAGCGCAGCAACTGCCTTTGCCATCGCAAGATATGTCTTTCCAGTTCCAGCAGGACCTATTCCAAATGTGATGGTGTTCTCTTCAATAGCATCGACATAGAGCTTTTGGTTCGCAGTCTTTGGGCGAATTGTCTTGCCGCGGTTAGAGACAATATTGAGTGAGAGAACTTCACCAGGGTTATGTGCTGGTTCCGCCTCAAGCATTGCAATGCTGCGTAAGACTGCATCAACGTTGAGGTTTTGACCTGAACGGATCACAACCATCATCTCGGTAATCAACTTCTCCATCGCAAGGCAGTCGATGTGTGGTCCGCGCAGAGTGATTTCATTGCCACGCACAGTGACATTGACTGAAGGAAATGCTGCCTCTATTGCCAACATATTTGCATCATTGGCTCCGACGAGTGAAACCATCGGGATGGCGGGTGGGACGGTGATTAAGAGGCGTTCCATATGACTGAAAATCTATCGGTATCCAGGTGAATTCACCACACGGAAAGGGCGGTGTTGACGGCAGATAATGCAGCAAGTCCTGCATGTGCTGAGCGCAATACAGGCCGTCCCATCAAGGCAACCTTCGCTCCAGCTGCTGCAAACGTGTCAATCTCTTCATCTGTAAGACCACCTTCAGGTCCGATGATGATTGCAACCTTTGTGCAACCAGGTGCCACAACTTCTGAGACCTTCATCGTTGCTGATTCGTGGAAGACAATCGCTAAATCAGCTTGCGCTATCTGATCCACAACTGCATTAGTTGCAGCTACGCCAATGACTTCAGGGATGCGAAAGCGGCGTGATTGCTTACTTGCCTCGCGCGCTGTGGTCTGAAGCTTTTCAATCTTGTCATCTGATTTTCCGATGCTGCGTGCAGCTTTCCACATCACAATGCGATCTGCTCCACCTTCAGTGCATAGCTCAATAGCTTCCTTGATGCGATCACCCTTAGGAATTGCTTGAATGATTGTGAAATGTGTTCCAAGTGCACCTTGATGACCTGTCTCAAGAACTTCAACGGTCATATGCTTTTTATGCACTTCTTTTGCTTCAACATGAGACCAATTTCCCTTGCCATCGGAAAGGTTAAAGAAATCTCCACTCTTAGTGCGAAGCACGCGAATAGCATGGAGGGCATCATCATTATTGAATTCATATGTACTTCCCACAGTGGTGGGAAGATCGTCAACGAAGAAGAGGGTGAGCATTAGCGACCAAATGCATCGCGGAATTTAGAGAAGAGTCCTTCTCTATGGCCTTTAATCTTCACATCGCCCTCTTTTTCACCACGAGATGATGCAAATTCTTTGAGTAACTTCTCTTGATCGCGGCTGAGCTTGTGAGGTGTGGCAACATCAACGTGCACGATGAGATCACCGCGATGTGTGGTGCGAAGACGTGTCATGCCCTTGCCCTTGATGGGAATTGTTGCACCGCTCTGAGTTCCTGCCTTGATCTCGACCTTGACTGGACCATCAAGTGTTTCAACGTTTACTGATGTGCCAAGGGATGCAGCAGCAAATGAAACTTCGATTGCAATATGTAAATTATCGCCGTCGCGGAGTAGGAATTCATGCTCTTCTTCTACGATTTCAACGTAGAGATCTCCTGCAGGTCCCCCGCCTTGTCCTACTTCACCCCGACCTGCCATCTGAATACGGTTTCCAGTTTCAACACCTGCTGGAACTTTGACATTAATAGTTTGGCGAGCACGCACACGACCATCGCCACCACATTCACGACATGGATCTGTAATAACGCTTCCATAACCAGAGCAGTTATTACATGGACGAGATGTCATCACTTGACCTAAGAATGACTTCTGAACAAATTGAGTTTCACCGCGCCCCTTACAGACAGGACACATAGAAGGTGCAGAGTTATTTGCAGTTCCTTGTCCTTCACACTTCTGGCAGATAACGGCAGATTCCAAAGTGATATCACGCTCTGTTCCAAAACATGCCTCATTGAGATCTACCTCAATGCGAATGAGTGCATCTTGACCTTGGCGCATACGTGGACGCGGTCCACGATTTCCACCGCCACCGAAGAATGCATCCATGATGTCGCTAAATCCACCGCCACCGAATCCGCCGCCAAAACCACCTTGGCCACCCATGTCATATTGCTGACGCTTTTGTGGGTCAGAGAGGGTGTCGTATGCCGCAGTAACTTCTTTAAATTTATTCTGCACTTCAGGATCTGGGTTCACATCTGGATGCAGTTCGCGTGCAATCTTGCGATATGCCTTCTTAATGTCATCTTGCGATGCACCGCGATCAAGGCCAAGCAGACCGTAGTAATCAGCCATTACTGGGCGCTCTCTGTAATAAATCGACCGACATATCGAGCAACGGCTGAGACAGCTGCCATAGAACCTGCGTAATCCATACGTGTGGGTCCAAGGATTCCAAGGGATGCATCAGAGCCATAGCCAACGCTGACAAGAGAAGTTGTCTGCAAATTCATATCTTGCTGTTCACTTCCGATAGTCACATGCACTGTGGGATGGGCATCACTTAAAAGACGCAGCAGCACAACTTGTTCTTCCAGCGCTTCCAAGATTGGT
>WLJF01000059.1 GCA_009701945.1 Actinomycetota bacterium | reverse complement strand
GTACTCGGTATGCACATGAAGATGTACAAACGAGTCTTGCGTCGATGCCCGTGAAGCTGAAAAATCTTCAGATGACATGGTGGCGCAACATTAGCGCCTAAGGCAGAACCGCATCTGATAGCAACGCCAAAGATGCCTGGAGGTCGGCTGGGTATGGCGCAGTGAGCACAAGCGGGTTCCCATTGATGGGATGGTTAAAGCGAAGTTCAAGAGCATGAAGCCAAGGTCGAGACATCTTCATCTTCTTACCTAAGACAGGGTCTGCGCCATATGTCGTATCTCCCACGAGTGGATGACCGAGCGCTGAGAAGTGAACGCGAATCTGATGTGTGCGCCCAGTCTCTAACTCAACCTTCACAAGGGAAACAGAGCGGTAATACTCAATCACTTCATAATGCGTAATGCTCTCTTTACCTGTTGCAACAACTGCAAAGCGATGATCTTCCTTTGGGTGGCGATCAATCGGTGCATCAATTGTTCCTGTTGAAGGATCCATATGTCCCTGCACAAGTGCGTGATACGTCTTCTCCACATCGTGCTCGCGAAACATCTCTTTCAGTTTTAGATATGCAGCTTCTGTCTTAGCAATAATCATCAGCCCAGAGGTTCCCGCATCAAGGCGATGAACTACCCCAGCACGTTCTGCGGGTCCTGATGTGGAGATTGTGTAACCGGCTGCCATGAGAGCGCCAACAACGGTTGGTCCCATCCATCCTGGACTTGGGTGCGCAGCACACCCCACAGGCTTATCAATAACCACAATGTCATCATCGTTATAGACAACAGTGAGTCCCTCAAGTGGAGTCAGTGGAATCGGATCTTGATTCACAGGCGCTGGCATCAATACTTCAATGAGTTGGCCTGCTGCAACGCGATCTGACTTCTGCATGGCGCGATTATCTGTAGTGATATCGCCATCTTCGAGAAGTTTGACGATTGCTGTACGAGACAGACCCAGAACGCGCGTCAAAGCACTATCAATGCGCTCACCTGCAACGCCTTCGGGGACAGTTAATTGTCTGAGTTCTCGTGTCATATGTGGCTACCCTACCCGTGTAATGGGTGGGACATTTCTCAGCGATAAGACAAATGCGATGAACGCTGCAACACAGATAGCGCTATCTGCAATATTAAAGACTGGCCAAGAGGGAATTTGAATCCAATCAATCACATGGCCGCTTAAAAATGATGGCTCACGGAAGATGCGATCGCTGAGATTTCCCAGAACTCCCCCAAGAAGCAGGCCGATAGTGAGTTGCCACCCACCTGAAGTGATCTTGGGTGCGAAGTAAATGACAGCAACAACGACTGCAAGTGCTAGAAGTGAGAAGGCGAGTGTGAATCCTGTGGCAAAGCTAAATGCTGCACCAGAATTATGAACGAGGGTGAATTGAAGGAATGAACCAATGATCTTTCTAGGTTCGGATGAGAGTGAAGCTAGAGCCCACGTCTTTGTTGCAAAATCAAAGAGCCAGATAGTCCACGCAGTTGCGAACAATCGGCGCACTTTAGCGCCGCTCTTCCTTCTGCTTACAGATCATGCACAAGGTTGCGCGAGGAAATACCTGAAGACGTGCCTTACCAATTGCTGCTCCGCAATCTTCACAATTTCCATATGTCTTTGCATCAATACGTTCAAGGGCGCGTTCTGTCTGTAGAACCATGTCGCGAGCATTGATAACAAGTGACATCTCATGCTCGCGTTCGAAAGTTTTCGTTCCAGAATCTGCCTGGTCATCTCCAGCACCTTCACCAGAATCGGCAATGAGCTCATCCATCTCGCGTTCTACAACTGCAAGCTCATGACGCAGACGTTCAAGATCTGCAAAGATATCTGCGCGGACTGATTTAAGTTCAGCAGCAGTCCATGGCGCTTCATTGGCATCAGCCGTCACAGGTGTTGGAGCAGCTTTGATGGGCTTCAGCGGTGCAACTTTCTTTCCACTCTTCACAGGTCGTGGTGGTGGTGGCATTACTAAACGACGCTCTTCAACAACCGGTGCCGCAGATGGTGCAACAACAGTTGCAACAGAGACTGTCTGAGACTTTTCATCAACGGTAAGAGTTGTCTTACCAATCTTGGATGGGAAGGGACGGCCATGAGATTTAGATGCGGGCGCCTTCTTTACGGGAATTGATTTCTTAGCGGGAGCTTTCTTTGCAACCTTCTTTGCAGGTGCTTTCTTGGCCGCCTTCTTTGCTGCCGCTTTCTTAGCAACTTTCTTAGCAGGAGCCTTCTTAGCGACCTTTTTTGCAGGCGCTTTCTTGGCAGGGGCTTTTTTAGCCGCCTTCTTCACTACCTTTTTTCCTGGCACGCCGCGCACCTTATGCGTTTTTGCCCTCGTAACCAACTTTGCCACGCATGGTTTAGACTTCGCATGCAAGACCTTGCAGGAAATGTGCGTTGATGAGGCCATCACCTTCGGAGCACGCTGGAAGATCCGCCTCTTTGAGGCGGGGTAGAACCAGCTGAATGTAAGTAATAAAGAGGTATCGAAGGCAGCAGCTATTCGATACAAGGCGGGTGGTACCGCGAAGCTCATCAGCTTCGTCCCTCCAAGAGTGTCTTACTTCTTGGAGGATTTTTTATGTCATCACCATTTCGCGCAATCCCTGCAGCGATAGATCTTCCTGCAATGGAACACTCGATTCTAGATTTCTGGCGCGAGAATGACATCTTCCATAAGAGCACTGAATCTCGTGCTGGTGGAACTCCATGGACATTTTATGAAGGCCCTCCCACTGCAAATGGAATGCCTGGTACTCACCATATTGAAGCGCGTGTATTTAAAGATGTATTTCCTCGCTATCAAACAATGAAGGGCAAATACGTCACTCGTAAAGCAGGTTGGGATTGCCACGGACTTCCTGTTGAGATTGCAGTAGAGAAGGAACTTGGTTTTGCAGGAAAAGGCGATATTGAAAAATATGGCATCGCACCATTTAACGATAAGTGCCGTGAATCTGTAACACGCCACGTTGATGCATTTACCACCATGACAGAGCGCATGGGTTTCTGGGTTGATTTCGATGAAGCCTATTGGACGATGGCTCCAGAATATGTGGAGAGCGTCTGGTGGAGTTTGAAAGAGATTTGGAAGAAGGGTCTGCTTGTTCAAGACCATCGCGTTGCACCGTATTGCCCACGATGCGGAACAGGTCTTTCAGATCATGAGCTTTCTCAAGGATATGAAACTGTTACAGATCCATCTGTCTTCGTTCGCTTTCCTGCAACATCAGGAGAGCTAGCAGAACTCAAAGCTTCCTTCCTCGTGTGGACAACAACACCGTGGACTCTTGTCTCCAATACCGCAGTCGCCGTCCACCCAGATGTGGATTACGTAGTTGTGAAGGCAACTTTTGAAGAAGTAAGTGAAGTCCTGGTTGTTGCACAGCCACTGCTCTCAAAGGTTGCCGGCGAGCATGAAATTCTCAAGACAATCAAGGGTAAAGATCTTGAGCGCACAACCTACAAACGCCCCTTCGACTACTTAGATATTCCTGAATCACACTTCATCGTCCTTGCAACATATGTCACCACCGAAGATGGAACAGGTCTTGTTCACCAATCCCCCGCATTCGGAGCAGATGACTTACTTGTCTGCCGTTCATACGGTCTTCCTGTTGTAAATCCCATTGCACCTGATGGAACTTTCCTTCCAGAGACTCCTGTCGTTGGTGGAATGTTCTTTAAGGAGGCAGATAAGCCACTCGTAAAAGAGCTCAAAGCATCAGGGGCTCTCTATAAGCATCAGCCATACGAGCACGAGTATCCACATTGCTGGCGCTGTCACACAGCACTTATCTATTACGCACAACCTTCTTGGTATATCCGCACAACTTCAATCAAAGATGAATTGATCCGCGAAAATCAGAAGACTGATTGGCATCCAGAGACAATCAAAACTGGCCGCTATGGTGATTGGCTTAATAACAATATCGACTGGGCTCTTTCCCGTAATCGCTATTGGGGCACTCCCCTTCCCATCTGGCGCTGTGAAAATAAGCATGAGGTCTGTGTTGATTCACTCAAAGAATTGGGAACACTTGCCGGCCAAGAGTTAAGCAACCTTGATCCACACCGTCCCTTTGTCGATGACATTACCTTTGCATGTGCTGAGTGTTCAGCAACAATGACTCGAGTACCTGAAGTAATTGACTGCTGGTATGACTCAGGTGCAATGCCTTTTGCGCAGTGGGGCTATCCACATAAGCCAGGTTCAGTTGAGAAGTTCAAGGCTGCCTACCCTGCTGACTTCATCTGTGAGGCAATCGATCAGACTCGTGGTTGGTTCTATACCTTGATGACTATCGGAACTCTCGTCTTTGATGAAAGTTCTTATAAGAGCGTTCTCTGCCTTGGCCACATCCTTGATAAAGATGGTCGCAAGATGAGTAAGCACCTAGGCAATGTTCTTGAACCAATTTCTCTTATGGATCAACATGGCGCAGATGCTGTCCGCTGGTACATGCTCGCAGCAGGCTCTCCATGGTCTGCCCGTCGCGTAGGCCACGATGCAATCTCTGACGTTGTCCGCAAAACTTTGCTTACCTATTGGAACACCATCTCATTCCATGCGCTCTATGCAGAGGCATCGAACTTTGAGCTGTCACAGAGCCCAGCTCTCAAAGATCGCTCCATGATGGATCAGTGGATTATCAGTGAGCTCAATGCACTCATCGCAGAGGTTGATAAGTCCTATAACGAATTTGATTCACAGAATGCAGGAAGGGTCTTGGCTCGCTTCATCGATGATTTATCAAACTGGTATGTGCGACGCTCACGCCGGCGATTCTGGGATGGCGATGTTGCAGCCCTTGCAACCTTGCATGAGTGCCTGACAACGGTGACGCAACTTCTTGCTCCCATGGTTCCCTTTATCGCAGAGCACACATGGCAGGTATTGGTACGCCCTGCAGATAAGAGTGCTGCTGCATCTGTTCACCTCACAGATTTCCCAATCTCAAATTCATCTCTGGTCAATGCCAAACTCAATGAGCAAGTTGCCATGACGCGTCGCGTTGTGGAACTAGGACGAGCTGCACGCGCAGAATCTGCCATCAAGATTCGCCAGCCTCTGCAGCGTGCACTCATCTCAGCACAAGGGTGGTCATCACTGCCCGCAGATATGAAGGATCAAATCTCTGATGAACTTAATGTTCTTGAACTTGAAGATATTGCTCATGCAGATGGAGATCTCGTGGATATCT
>WLJF01000058.1 GCA_009701945.1 Actinomycetota bacterium | reverse complement strand
ACTAGTTGGGATTTTTGCATAGATACCTGATGCATATTCAAAATCAACAGGAGGCCATTGAGGTTTAGGGGAAGGGGAAACCTTTATCTTCTTGCGAGGTTTTGGCTTTGGTTTCGGTTTTGGTTTCACCGTTGGCTTTGCTGTTGTCGCTGAGGTTCCAGTTGCAGTTGGTTTTGCAGTTGCTTTGGCTGTAGTTGTCGGCTTTGCCGTGGTCTTCGAAGTTGTCTTCGCAGTCGGTTGAACTGTTGCCTTCACAGTTGGCTTAGCTGTGGCTTTAGCCGTTGCCTTCACAGTTGGTGTTGGAGTTGGTTTCTTTGTGGCAGCAACTGCTGAACTTCCTGACATCACCAATGTGAGTGCAAGGAAGATTGAGAGTTTCCTCAATCGCGCTCCCACTTGAAGCTGCGCACTGCCCAGATCAATCCCACGACGAGCCATGCAGCAATAATGGCAAAGGTGCGCCCAGTTTCCCAATTACCGGCAACTTCACGCGTAGCGAAGGAGTCGGGAAGGAAGACTGAACGTGCTCCTTGTGTCATCCACTTGAGTGGAAATATCGCAGCAACTTGCTGCATCCAATGTGGAAGATCTGTGAAGATAAAGAAGACTCCACTAAAGAATTGAAGAACAATGACAACAGGGGAGACAACAGCGGATGCACCTCGTCCGCTCTTTGGAACATTAGAGAATGCGATTCCAAGAATTGTGGAGCAGGCGCTACCCAGCACTAGAAGTGCTGCAAGTAATAACCACTTATCCGCACTCGTTGGAAGATTTACTCCGAAGAATGCAACACCTGCTGCAAGTAGCAGAAAGACTTGGATAAGCATGCTTAAGGTGACCAAGATTGCTTTGCCAATGAAGTAACTACTTGCCGGCATCGGAGTGCCACGCAATCGCTTCAAGGTTCCAAAATCTCGCTCCATAGGAATCATGATGGCAAGTTGTTGAAAACCTGTATTTACAAGACCGGATGCAATCATTCCTGCCACGAAGTACTGGCTAAAGGTCACACCTTCTGCAATCGAGTTAGAGAAGACCGAACCGAAGATGGCAAGCAAGATAAGCGGAAAGAGCATGGTGAAGACAACAGATTCGCGCTGGCGCATAAATTGCTTAATCTCAAGGCCACCGCGGGCAATACCGATTGAGAGCGCTGTTGGCTTACTCATGTGTGCCCCCAATCATCTCAAGATAGATATCTTCAAGCGATGCACGCTTTACATTCAGTTCGGGAACTTCTCCACCGAATTGAGTAGAGAGTTGGTTGACGAGCTGCGTTGGATTGGCAGATTTCTCACTGCGAAGTTCTGTGCCATCACGCCATGAGACAGTTGCAAGTGAAGTGGCACGACCGCCAAGGAGTGCAGGAGTTGATATTTCAATAATCTTTCCACTGTTAATCACGGCAACACGATCGGCAAGTGCTTCAGCTTCATCGAGGTAGTGAGTAGTGAGAAGTATCGTCGCGCCTTCATCGCGCAGCTTTCGAATCAGCTGCCAGAATGCGCGACGGGCTTCGGGGTCAAAACCAGTTGTTGGTTCATCAAGGAAGATAAGTTCAGGATTTCCAATAATGCCGAGTGCAACATCGAGGCGTCGTCTTTGACCGCCAGATAATGTGCGCCCCAGTGAATCTGCTTTTTCAGTAAGCCCTACAAGTTCAATAACTTCACGCGGATCCTTTGAATTTTCGTAATACTTGGCAAAATGTGAAACAGATTCATAGACGGTGAGATCTCCTGCATCAGCAGTTGATTGCAGAACGATGCCGATGCGATCGCGCCAAGCTTGCCCAGCTCTTGCTTTGGTGGCGGGGTCAAAGCCAAGGACTTTTACATCCCCAGCATCACGGTCACGAAAGCCCTCAAGGATTTCAACTGTGGTTGTCTTTCCAGCACCATTGGGGCCAAGGAGTGCGAATATCTCGCCCTGCTCAATAGCCAGGTCCACGCCATCGACTGCGTGGTTTGAGCCATAGCTCTTACGAAGACCCGAAACGCTAATGACTGTGCTCACATGGCTATCTTGTCACCGACGGCGCAAAAGTGCGAGAAAATAGGATCATGAGCCCGCGTAAGAATTACCCCAAAAATCGTAGGCCTAAAAGTGGCGATGATGAACCCATCACAATTGCATCAAACCAAAGTTTTGAAGAAGATGAGAATGGTTTATGGATTGTCAGAAAGTTAACTGGGTCTGCTGCCAATAAACCATATCGCTGCCCTGGATGCGATCAATTGATTCCTATGGCTACGCCACACACAGTGGCATGGCTCGATGGGGATGAAGATAACCGCAGACATTGGCATAACGCTTGTTGGATCAAGCGCAATAACCGTGGGCCTCGCACAGAGCGCACACGTAATGCACCTCGTTACTAATAGCTAGCTAAGGCGTCCCTTAAGTAGCTTTGTCACTCTCACAATTAGCTTGTCGCTACTTGCTGTGCGAGAGAAGCTTGTGAATGAAATTGGAAGTTGGAACCGTGCACGAACTACTGTGCGAGGGTAAGTAAATTCAAGAATTCCTTCAGGTCCGTGGATACGTCCATAGCCACTATCTTTCACACCACCGAATGGAACTGAATCTACTGCTGCAAATGAGATGACAGAGTTAATAGCGACCATTCCCGTGTGAAGCTGGGATGCAATATGTTTTCCACGACGCTTTGACCAGACTGATGCACCAAGACCATAACGAGAAGCGTTTGTGAGCTCAATCGCCTGCGCCATGGTCTTTACGCGGTTTATTGCAATCGTTGGACCAAAGGTTTCCTCTGTCATCGCAATCGAATCTTCAGGAACATCGCAGAAAATAACAGGTTCAACAAATGGAGCTTTGACTGAATCAGAGCCACCCATCAATACCTTGGCACCGCGTGCTATGGCATCATCAATATGCGATTGAATAATAGGTATCTGCTTAGGCATTGTTGTTGGCCCATACTTTCCATTGCCAGGAGCACCTGGATGAATATCTTTAGCAATCTCTAAAACCTTCTCAATGAACTTATCTGCTACTCGTTCATCCACATAAACACGCTCTGCCCCAATACAGGTCTGACCAGCATTGGAAAATGCTGACCACACGGTCGCATCGGCTGCTCTCTTGATATCAGCATCGTGAGCAACGATGACTGGATCTTTTCCACCACATTCAAGAACAACAGGCGTCATATGTGAGGCGCAGGTTGCTGCAACAATCTTTGCTGTGCGAGTTGAGCCAGTAAATGCCAACTTATCTACGCCGCTTTCGCAGAGGAACTTTCCCGTTTCACCAAGACCAGTAACACAGGTAAAAATATCGGCGAGCATGCAGGAATCAATAAATGATTGAGCAAGGTATTGGCCAACGCCAGGTGTGTATTCACTGGGCTTAAAGACAACGGTATTTCCTGCAGCAAGTGCATATGCAATTGAACCAAGAGGAGTAAAGACAGGGTAATTCCATGGACCAATGACTCCAACAACACCAACAGGGGATCGCTCAACTGTTGCTGACATATTTGCCATGAGAAGTCCAGGTGAGCGATGTGATGTGCGCATTACAGACTCTGCATGGCGAGCAGCCCATGCAATATGTCCTGCGGCAAGTGATGCTTCAAGCTTTGCATCACTGATGGGCTTACCTGTCTCGAGTGAGACTAACTCTGTTAGCTCCTCCACATTGGCAAGGAGATCAGTACTCCACTTCAGCAAAACTTTGCGACGACCTCGAAAACCTAACTCACGCCACTCGCGTGATGCATCACGCGCTCTTTCGACCGCAGCTCTGACTGCATCCTCGTTATAGATTTCATGGGAAGCGATAACCTCATTGGTTGCCGGGCTATGTGAATCAAATGTCGCTGCTTTTGTAGGTGCCATATGCCAAGACTAGACTGCAACTATGTCGGAACCAATCCGCCCCAGCACAATTCTTGCCGGTCTGCGCACGCCATTTACCGTCACCACCGAAGATGGCCAAACGCTTATCGCCGAAGTCAGCGCGCCTCTCAGCAATCCAACCTCAGCAATTCTCTGCTGTCATCCCAATCCCACAGGGGGAGGAATGATGGATAGCCATATTTATAAGAAGGCTGCAAATCGATTGCCTGCAATGGCTGGAATTACTGTCGTTCGCTTTAACACCCGCGGAACAAGCAGTGAAGCAGGAACTAGCACGGGAACGTATGACAATGGCCGGGCTGAAAAATACGATGTTGAAGCGATGATTCGTTACTGCTTCGATACTTTACAACTTACCGAACTCTGGGTTGTTGGTTGGTCATTTGGAACAAGTATTGCTATTAGCCATGCGCGTGATCCTCGCATCAAAGGACTCATTCTCTTAAGTCCAACCCTGCTCGATATCGTCGATGGAGATCTTGAATTTTGGGCTCAGGATGGAAGACCAATCACAGCACTGATTCCAGAATTTGATGACTACTTAAAGCCAGATCAAGCAAAGATTAGGTTTGCTGTTATTCCACAGATTGAGTTGATTCCTGTTGATGGCGCAAAGCACCTATGGGTGGGAGAACCTTCAGTTCATCGCGTCCTCAGTGAAATCACGCGAATTGTTGCACCAGCTCGTTTACCTCTGCCTACTGAAGTCTAAGACTTCTCCGCGCGAGGAAATACAACCTCTTCTAGTATCAAGATAATTGATGCTGCAACTGGCACAGCAAGCAAACCACCCACTAATCCAAGAAGTGATGTTCCAATCATCGCCGAGATGATGGTGACTGCTCCTGGAACAGCAAGTGTGCGCTTCATGATCTTGGGTGTGAGAATGTAATTTTCCACCTGAACATAGACGACATAACCAATAAATGCTGCAATACCTATGGTGACTGATTGTGTGAGAGCGATGATTGTGTAGATACCGGCGCCGATGAAGTGGCCTATGAGTGGAACAAGACCGCAGATAAAGATGATGATGCCGATAGCAACAGGAGATGGCAGACCCAAGATAAGTGCGAGGACAGTCATAAAGACTGATGCAAAGAATGAGACAAGAATCTGGCTACCCACAAATGCTCCAACACGGGCAATGATTGCTTCGGTAAGTGCTGCAACACGAGGTCTGCGAGAAGCTGGAACCAACTTAAGTCCGAGCTCTGTAGCTTGAGGAAGAGAAGTAATGAAATACAAGGTAAGCACGATGATCGTAAGAGCAGTAAAAGTTCCCGAGAGAACGCTCTTGCCAACACCGATGACGCCACCGAATGCTGTAATCAGCAAGGTTCCATCAGATGTGACAGAGCTCAATT
>WLJF01000057.1 GCA_009701945.1 Actinomycetota bacterium | reverse complement strand
GTTACGCATTCCGGGTGAGATTAAAAGCGTCTCCATCGTTCCGATCACCGTTGTTGCAGCACCGTCTCGTTTTACACCACCTGTTCTCTTTACACGTTAACTCACTTCCCTGAAAGGCTTATATGACAACTCTTACCTCCCCGCATGATCTCCTTGCAGCAATTCCATTTCTTATCGGTTATCACCCACAGAACTCCTTAGTCCTTGTTGCACTCAAAGATGAGGCGGTGGGGATGGCGATGCGCGTTGATATGCCGAGTGATTTGCAGGCAAGTGGTTATGACCTTCTTGCATCGCACTTTCTGCGCGATGAGGCAGATGGCGCATTTGTTGTGGCATATGTGGGGGATGGCGCAGTAGATCCTGAGAATGTTCTGATCAATACATCTGCAGCGCTTGTGCGTGCTGGTATTGATATTAAAGAGTCTTTGATTGTGCGTGATAATCGTTTTCGCTCAATGCTCTGCTCGGATCTCACATGTTGCCCGCCGGAAGGAAGCGTTGTTCCAGACCTTGGCTCATCGCGTATTGCTGCAGAACATGTCATCGCAGGACATCCCATGCCATTTGAAAGTGTTGATGGTTTGGTGCAATCCATTGCTGCGGTTCCTTCATCTTTTGAAAGTATTTGGCAAGATGAAGTGCATGCCTTCTGGGTCAGTAGCGATAGTGAAGAGATACAAGAGTTGCAACGTGATGGAGCAACTGCCGTCATTGATCTAGCTGGTGAATATCGTGAAGGACGCGGGGCAGAAGATAGGGAACTTGCAGCTCGTGTTATTGGGCGCCTGAGTGATATCCAGGTGCGCGATTTTGCATTGGGATCGCACGCAGATGAGAGCGCTGATTACTACTGGGTGATGTGGCGAGATTTACTGCGAATTGCACCTCGTGGATTTGTAGCCCCTGTTGCATGCCTCTTTGCAGCGATGGCATATGAACGAGGCGAGGGAGCGCTGGCCCATAAGGGGTTAGACCGTGCGCTGAGCGATGATGATCAGTATTCATTGGCGCATCTCTTGCGCCGAGTCTTTACCGCGGGCTGGCCACCACAGTCATTTTCTGCGATGCGGGCGCAGCTTCACCCCAAAGTTGTGGCGGCAATCTTCGGGTAATATATGCAGCGGTCACGAGTTCTCATCGATAGCCCCGGCTGATGAGACGGCAACCCTCCACCGCGGTGGGGTGCTCCGGGTGACGACCAGGTAGCAACACATCATGTGTTGCTGCAAGTGCGTGAAGGATTTATCTATGAGTAGAACTCCCAACTTCGATGTCACCGGTGCGTGGCTTGAGGGCGATGAGCCAGGTGATCGTAAATTTGTAAAGATTGGTTTTTTGCTTCTTGAAAATGGCGAGACACTTCCTGATATCACCATCGCATATCAAACATGGGGCACTCTGAACGCAGATAAATCCAATGCGATTTTGATTAACCATGCGATGACAGGGTGGTCTGATGTCACAAGTTGGTGGCCTCAGATGGTTGGTCCTGGCCTTGCATTTGATACCGATAAATACTTCATCATCTGTCCCAATGTCATTGGCGGCTGTCAGGGATCAACGGGGCCATCGAGCATCGCACCTGATGGAAAGCGTTATGGCTCGCGCTTTCCTATCATCACTATTCGCGACATGGTCAATGCGGAAGTGGCCTTTAGTGATGCCCTCGGAATCAAGAAATATTTATTGGCGGTAGGACCATCACTCGGTGGAATGAGATCGCTGGAATGGGCTGTCCAACTTCCAGATCGCGTGGGAGCTATCTGCACTATTGGTTCCTCAGCTGTTGCCACAGGCGATCAAATTGGAACTGCAGCTATTCAAATCAGGGCCATTAAATCTGATCCACACTTTAACGATGGTGATTACTACGAACAGAGCCGAGGCCCTATCGATGGCATGGGAATTGCTCGTCGCATTGCTCATCTGACCTATCGCACTGAATCTGAGATGGATGTGCGCTTTGGTAGGCAGCTTCAAGGAGATGAGACTGGCCGATATGCCGTTGAGTCATACTTGGATCACCAGGCCACAAAGCTTGCCAAGCGCTTTGATGCCAATACCTATATAGCCCTGACCGATGCCATGAACTCTCATGACATCGGACGAGACCGCGGAGGAGTGGCTGCAGCGCTTGAGGCCATCACAGTGCCGGTCGTTGTGGTCTCTATCGATACCGATCGCCTCTTCCCACCTCGACTTCAGGTTGAGATATCAGAGCTTGTTCCGACTGCTGGGGCCCCAATCGTCATCAGTTCTGACTTTGGACACGATGGATTCTTGGTTGAGGCTGAGGCGATGGGCGATGCGATTCGGCACGCCTTGGATGTTGCAGGTACAATATAGGTATTACTTCGAGCAGTTCGAAGAAAAACCAAAAGGACAATTGTGGCTGTATTTAGTGCGCTCAAAAACAAGGCAAAGGGCAAGAAAGCTGCGGCAAAGCCAGCAGCAAAGAAATCTGTAGCGAAGAAATCAGCTACGAAGAAATCTGCTCCTGCAAAGAAGGCCGTTGCTAAGAAAGCTCCTGCTAAAAAGGCCGCACCTGTTAAGAAGGTTGCCGCAAAACCTGTTAAGCCTGCCAAGGTTGAGCTCAAGAAAGATCTCTCTGCAAAGGAAGTACAGCAACTCGTTGATCTCAAGAACGCTGTTGCCCGCCAGAAAGAGATTGTTGAAACACTTGCAGCAAGCGGAATTCATAATTATCGCAAGGCAGTGAAGAAAGAATTTATGGCGCTCGCACTGGAAGCGCGTCAGCTTGATGAAGTAATCCCAGATGCCACAGAGAAGGCCCGCAAGGCAGGACTTGGCGCACCAAGTCGCATCCTGTCTAAGGCTCAGCTTGCACTGATCGCACCTAAGGAAGAGCCAAAGCCAGTTGAGGCTAAGGGTGGCAAGGCTGCCATCGTTCTTGATGAAGATGGCAATGAGATTGTTGTTGAAGAAGTTGAACTTGAAGATGTTGAAACACTGATTGCTGAAGCATCTGAAATCATTGATGCTGAATCAGATGGTAAAGATCAGCCACGCGTTGTCACTCTCTCTGATGAGACTAAGAATGAAGCTGGCTCCTTTACGCTGCAGGAAACTGATGCAGAAGATGAAGAAGAAGATAAGAATGAGCGCGAGAAGCATAAGAAGGACCTCAAGAATGTGAACCTCGTTCTTGAAGCTATCAATGGCCGTATTCAAGGCGTTGACGTTGCTCCTAAGCACAATATTGATCAGGCAGATGCCAAGGCTCTGACTTTTAAGCAGATCCAACAGCAATTTGCGATGAGCACCTTCAATGAGAAGTCAGCGAAGTTGATTGCAGAAGCCGTTAATCAGGGATATTTGAAGAACCTTGAAGATTTGCAGTATTACTTCAATGAGCAAGCTCGATTTATTCAGATTGAAATCAAGCGCCTTCCACCAGAGCAGACAGTTCTCACAGCAGGTGCAACAGCTGACCCTGTGAAGGATTACCTCAAGCAGATTGGCCGCGTTGCACTACTTAACGCAGAGCTTGAAGTGGAACTTGCAACACGTGTTGAGGCAGGTCTCTTTGCTGATGAAGCTTTAAAGAATACAAAGAAGATTGATAAGAAACTCAAGCGCGAGCTCGAGTGGATTGTTGAAGATGGAAAGCGCGCAAAGAATCACTTGCTAGAGGCAAACCTTCGTCTGGTGGTTTCACTTGCAAAGCGCTACACAGGTCGCGGAATGCTCTTCCTTGACTTGATCCAGGAAGGAAACCTCGGCCTTATCCGTGCAGTTGAGAAGTTCGACTACACAAAGGGCTACAAGTTCTCTACCTATGCCACATGGTGGATTCGCCAGGCAATTACCCGTGCGATGGCAGATCAGGCTCGCACCATCCGTATTCCTGTTCACATGGTTGAAGTCATCAATAAGTTGGCACGTGTGCAGCGCCAGATGCTTCAAGATCTAGGACGCGAACCAACTCCTGAAGAGCTCGCTAAAGAGCTCGATATGACACCTGAAAAGGTTGTTGAAGTGCAGAAGTATGGTCGCGAACCAATCTCACTTCACACACCACTGGGAGAAGAAGGCGACTCTGAATTCGGTGATTTGATTGAAGACTCTGAAGCTGTAAAGCCTGAGGAATCAGTGACATTTACTATCTTGCAGGAGCAGTTGATGCAGGTTCTCGGTGGTCTTACCAACCGTGAAGCAGATGTCATCAAGGCTCGTTATGGACTTACCGATGGTCAGCCAAAGACTTTGGATGAGATCGGCAAAGTCCACGGAGTGACACGTGAGCGTATTCGTCAGATTGAATCAAAGACGATGTCAAAGCTGCGCCACCCATCACGTTCGCAATCACTACGCGATTACCTCGATTAAAAAGTAGGTTCTTTACGTGGCTGATGCGAAGGTCTTTATCAACCCTAAGAGCGGATCTATCCGCATCACAGGAACCGTTGATATGGTCGATGCTGAAGGCAATGTGATTGAAACGATGGAGAACCCAAAGTTTTGTGGTTGTGGTCAATCAAAAGAAAAACCCTTATGCGATGGTTCGCATAAGGGCATTCTTAAAGAAGAGTAATTACTTAACTTCAACCAGCTTCTCTGACTCGTCCTGAATCTTTGCTGCAACGGTCTTGAGCTTTTCTGCATATTCCTTGCCATGATGGGCACAGAACATTAATTCGCCACCTGTTACCAGAGTTGCACGCACGTAAGCTTGTGCACCACATCGATCGCATCGATCGAGGGCATTTAGAGGTGTGGATTCGAGGATTACTTGCTCGGTCATCGCGCTCTCCATATCGCTTAGGTGGGAAGTTCTTGTATATCTATGGAACATCATGCCAGTTCTCTTTATTCCCCGCTCGGCAAATTGATTCCAATAGTGTTAATTTTTATCAATCTGAGCGCATAAATATCGGGAAATTATCGATTTTTAGAGATATCTCACCCCGGCAAATCAATATATGAGACCCTCGGCGCGCTTACCTAGATGCGAACCATTGGCTAGATAACCTTTGCCACCGTGGCAGATGAATTGAACTTCGATGCAGCGGTGGATTCTAAAGATAGCTACACCGCTAAAGATCTGGCTGTCCTTGAAGGTCTCGATGCCGTTCGTAAGCGCCCAGGAATGTATATCGGTTCTACCGATTCACGCGGCTTGCAGCATTGCTTGTGGGAAATTATTGACAACTCTGTGGATGAGGCGCTAGCCGGTCATTGCAAGAAGATCGAAATCAATCTTGAATCAGATGGATCTGTTGAAGTACACGATGATGGTCGCGGAATTCCTGTTGATAAGGAACCAAAGACTGG
>WLJF01000056.1 GCA_009701945.1 Actinomycetota bacterium | reverse complement strand
CCCAGCAAGGCCTGCAGCAGATGATGGCTCACAGAAGATTCCTTCTTTCGATGCAAGAAGGTGATAGGCAGAGAGAATTTCTTCATCAGTAACAGAATCAATTAGTCCGCCTGATTCATCGCGGGCAGCAATTGCTTGATCCCATGAAGCTGGATTTCCAATACGAATTGCAGTTGCAATTGTCTCTGGCTTCGCAACCGGCTTTCCTGTGACGAGAGGTGCGGCACCTGCTGCTTGGAATCCCCACATCTGTGGCAACTTCGTAGACATCTTGTCGCTGCGGTATTCGTTATAGCCCTTCCAATATGCAGTGATATTTCCTGCATTACCAACTGGCAGAGTGTGAATATCTGGAGCATCACCCAACATATCGACAACTTCAAAAGCTGCAGTCTTCTGACCTTCAATGCGGTATGGATTAACTGAGTTCACAAGTGAGACTGGATAGTGCTCAGAAAGATCACGAGCAAGAACGAGACAATCATCAAAGTTTCCATCAACTTGCAGAAGCTTTGCTCCATGCACAACAGCTTGCGCCAGCTTGCCCATTGCAATTTTGCCTTCAGGGATAAGAACTGCAGGAACCATTCCAGCTTTAACTGCATAGGCAGCCGCAGATGCTGAAGTATTTCCGGTTGAAGCACAGATAACTGCCTTAGCGCCTTCTTCTGCTGCCTTGGTAATCGCCATTGTCATACCGCGATCTTTAAAGGAACCAGTTGGGTTAATTCCTTCGAACTTTACCCAGACATTGTTACCCAGCATTTCAGAGAGAACGCATGCATAAATAAGAGGTGTGCCACCTTCGCGCAGAGTCACGACAGGAGTTTTGGCAGAGACAGGCAAACGGTGGCGATATTCCTCAATGACTCCGCGCCACTGATGTGCACCTGTCTTCTTTGAAAAAAGTGCCATTAGGAGATTGCTCCTTCAACACGAATCACACTTGAGATCTTTGTGACCATTGGCATCTTCTTCAACGCTTCAACAGTTGCCTTGAGTTCACCTTCTGTTGCGCGGTGAGTAACAATGATGAGTTCGGCATCTTGGTGGCGACCATTTTGATCGACAGTCTGAATTGAGACGCCTTGATCGGCAAATACCTTGGCAATTGCAGCCAAAACACCTGATTTATCTTCCACTTCAAGGCGGATAAGAAACTTAGTCTTTGTTGTTTCAATAGGTGCGATATCGCGATCTGCATAATCTGTCTCACGCTGACCAATTGAATTCAAAGCAATATGGCGAGAGACAGCAACAATATCTCCAAGAATTGCAGAGGCAGTTGGTTGTCCACCAGCACCGCGACCATAGAACATCAAAGGTCCGGCAGATTCTGCTTCGATAAAGACTGCATTGAATGCATCGCGCACAGATGCAAGAGGGTGGCTCTTATCAATCATGACTGGGTGCACACGGACAGAGATTTCATCTGCTGGTGTGAGCTCTGCGATGGCAAGTAACTTAATGACATGGTCCATTGATTTAGCAATGGCAACATCTTCAAGAGTGATCTTAGAAATTCCTTCGCGATAGACGTCATCGACTGTCACGCGTGTGTGGAAGGCAAGGCCAGAGAGAATCGCAGCCTTTGCCGCAGCATCGAAGCCTTCAATATCTGCAGTCGGATCTGCTTCTGCATAACCAAGTGCTTGCGCTTCTTTCAGTACATCTTCAAATTCACGGTTATCTTCATGCATCTTTGTGAGGATGTAATTTGTTGTTCCATTGACGATACCCATCAAGCGAGTAACAAAGTCACCGGCTAAAGAATCGCGAAGAGGGCGAATGATTGGAATCGCACCAGCCACAGATGCTTCGTAGTAAATATCTTCACCCTTTGCATATGCTGCTGTGAATAGATCTGCGCCGTGGCTTGCAAGCAGTGCCTTATTAGCTGTAACAATAGATTTGCGATTGTTAATTGCAGTCATAGCGAGTTCACGCGCAGGTTCAATCCCACCCATAACTTCAACAATCAAATCGATATCTGGATCGTTCACAATCGAGAATGGATCTGTTGTGAAGAGAGCAGGGTTAAGTCCTGGGTAATCCTTGATTGTGCGCACCGCAATGCGAGTGAGTTCAATCTTCACGCCAGCGCGAGTAGAAAGCTCAGCTGTATCTTCAAGGAGCAGGCGGGCTACTTGGCTTCCGACAACGCCGCAGCCGAGCATGCCAACGCGAACTGGTTTATCTGCGGGGCTCATAAACCTATTCTTTCACATCAAGTGAGAGCAGGTCTGCCTCATTTTCTCGGCGCACAATTACGCGGGCTTTTCCATCTTTTACTGCAACAACAGGTGGTCTTGGCACATGATTGTAATTACTTGCCATGCTGCGGCCATATGCACCAGTAGCTGGGGTTGCAATGAGATCACCAGGGGCAATATCTGATGGAAGTTGAATTTCATTAATAATGATGTCGCCTGTTTCGCAATGCTTTCCAACTAGACGAGTGAGTGTCAAAGGCGCAGTTGAATTGCGCTGTGCAATCACTGCTGTGTATTGCGCGTCATAAAGAGCAGTACGTGCGTTATCGCTCATGCCGCCATCGACAGAGACGTATTTACGAATTTTCCCACCTTCGACAACTACATCTTTGACGGTTCCCACTTCATACAACGTAAACATTGTGGGTCCCACGATGTTGCGACCTGGCTCCAGTGATACCAATGGGATTGCAAGGTTGTGCTGAGTACATGCCTTCTTCACTGCGGCATGTATCTGCGGCAAAACATCACTGGGTTCAACAGTGACATCACCATCGATATAAGCAATACCAAATCCACCACCAAGATCTAGCTCCGGCAATTCACTCTTATAGGCATCGCGATACTTGGCCATAAATCCAATGAGGCGATCAGTTGCAATCTCATGCGCTTCAGAACCGAAGATCTGTGAACCAATATGGCAATGCACTCCAAGAAGTTCAAGCTCAGGATGTGTTGCAACAGATTCAACTGCAGTCCATGCTGCCCCTGATGCAATAGAGAAGCCAAACTTCACATCTTCATGTGCAGTGGAAATCTTCTCGTGAGTGTGGGCTTCGATGCCAGGTGTAAGGCGCAACATCACCGCTTGGCGCACTCCATGCTTTTTCGCAGCAGCCGCTACTCGCTCTATCTCAAAGAGTGAGTCCATCACGATGGTCTTAACTCCAACAGAGACTGCGCGATCGATCTCAGCTACAGATTTATTGTTGCCATGTACTTCGATCTTCTTTGGATCAATTCCACCGTTCAGCGCAACAGCGAGTTCTCCCCCTGTGCAGACATCGATACCAATTCCGATTTCAGCAATCCACTGTGCAACAGCAGTGCAGATAAAGGACTTTGCGGCGTAGTAGATGGTTCCTGCATGCGGACCAAATTCAGATTGCAATCCATTGTGCCAAGCAAGAGCGCGTGATCGATAAGCATCTTCATCGATGAAGAAACTTGGAGTTCCAAAATCTTTAGCTAATTGAGCAGCAGGAATTCCTGCAAGGCTCAAGGTTTCGCCAGCAAGGGATGCGTTCTTTGACCACATATTCATTGACATCCTTACATCCTCTCCGGAGCAGAGACACCTAATAGGTCAAGGCCGTTTGCAATCACTTGCATCGTTGCTGCAGATAGTGCTGCACGTGCTGAGTGAATAGGCGCAATTGTTTCATCACCTAAAGGAAGAACTCGGCAATCTGCATAGAAGCCGTGATAGACCCCAGCTAATTCTTCAAGATAGCGAGCAACGCGATGTGGTTCGCGGAATTCTGCAGCACTTGCAACAACCCGTGGATATTCAGCAAGGGCACCGAGCAATTCATTTTCACGATCATGGGAAAGTTGTGATGGATCAAATGCTGCAAGATCAGATTTGATTCCGAGTTCGGCTGTATTGCGCAAGACTCCAGCGATGCGGGCGTGTGCATACTGCACGTAATAGACAGGATTCTCATTTGTATTGCGGCGCAACACATCGATATCCATCACCATGGGTGTGTCCACGGGGTAACGAATAAGGGTGTAACGAGCAGCATCAACGCCCACCTTTTCAACCAGCTCTTCCAGAGTAATGATGGTGCCAGCGCGCTTTGAAAGCTTAAGTTCTTCGCCACCTTCCATAATCTTCACAAGCTGGCCAATCATAATTTCAACGTTGTAATTGGCATCATCACCTGCGCATGCAGCAGTTGCTTTCAGGCGATGGATATAACCATGGTGATCTGCACCGAGCATGTAGATACAGATATCAAATCCACGTTCGCGCTTATTGATGTAATAAGCAGTATCTGAAGCAAAGTATGTGAGGTCGCCATCTTCTTTAAGAATCACACGATCTTTATCATCACCAAAATCTGTCGTGCGAAGCCAGACTGCGCCATCTAATTCAAAGACATGTCCCTGCTTGCGAAGTTTCTCAACGGCATGTTCAACAGCTCCAGACTCATGGAGCGAGCGCTCTGAGAACCAGATATCGAAATTGGTATGGAAAGTTTCAAGAACTTTTTGCTGTTGTGCGAGTTGGACTTTGTATGCCGCTTCACGGAACTCTTCACTCGTTGAAATTGCTGGGTTTGCAGCCACTACTTCTTTCGCTAGATCTGCAATGTAATTTCCTTGGTAACCATCTTCCGGAATCGGCTTACCTTGAGCTGATGCCTGAACAGATTGGCCGAATAAATCCATCTGGCGACCACGGTCATTGATATAGAACTCGCGTGTTACCTGCGCACCTGCAGCGCTTAAGACGCGACCGAGTGAATCACCGACAGCTGCCCATCGTGTGTGACCTAAATGCAGTGGTCCAGTTGGGTTGGCGCTAATAAACTCAAGGTTGATCTTCACGCCAGCGAGCGCTGCTCCACGACCGTATTCATATCTATTGGTAAGAATGGTGCGCACGAGTTCAGCTTGGCTTGCACGATCTAATGTGATGTTGATAAATCCAGGGCCTGCGATATCAACCTTGGTAACCCCTGCAATGGATGCAATCGCACCTTGAAGGATGGTCGCAATCTCGCGTGGATTCTTTCCAGCAGCCTTCGCTAGTTGGAGAGCAATCGAAGTGGCATAGTCGCCATGGTCGCGATTTTTAGGACGCTCAAGCGTGATGCTCTCGGGGGCGCTGCCGTCTATGAGCCCCTGTGAAAATGCAGCCGCAATGACAGCCTGAATATCGGCTGAGAGTTGATCTGCAAGGCTGGGCATGTGGCAAGGTTACCCGTTCACGCATACGCGGGGTCGCCCATATAGCTACCAAGTGTTACCCAATCGTTAGCAACGGGGCTGGCTTTCTCAGTAAGGGTGCTAATACCTTTACCTCACCCGTCGTAGGCCATAAACAGGAATGAAAAATCT
>WLJF01000055.1 GCA_009701945.1 Actinomycetota bacterium | reverse complement strand
GAGATCGACACAGAGGCAAACCGTCCAGCTCTTAAGAAGGCTGGCTTCCTCAAGCGCGATGCTCGCGTTATCGAACGTAAGAAGTACGGTCTGAAGAAGGCGCGTAAGCGTTCACAGTACTCAAAGCGTTAATTCTTTTTATCTCGATATCCCGTTTGTTCCTGCAGTAAAGGAGTTTTTATGGCTCTCTTTGGAACAGACGGGATTCGTGGTTTAGCAAACGGGCAGACTCTCACAGCTGAAATCGCTGTCGATGTTGCAGTAGCTGCAGCACATATCCTCGTTGAATCATCTTCTAATAAGGGCAAGCGCCCACGTGCAATCGTCGGTCAAGATTCACGCGCATCAGGTGAATTCCTAGAGGCAGCAGTTGCTGCAGGTCTTGCAAGTGCTGGCGTTGATGTTTATCGCGTCGGAGTTCTTCCCACACCGGCAATTGCATATCTCGTAGGTGAATCTGGCGCAGATCTTGGTGTGATGATTTCAGCATCGCATAACCCAATGCCAGATAATGGAATTAAGTTGTTCTCACGCGGTGGCGGAAAGCTCGATGATGCTATTGAAGCTGCGATTGAAAAGCGTATGGGTGAGCCATGGACTCGTCCCACAGGACGCGATGTTGGTCGCATTACCTTTGATGAGACAGCACGTGATCGCTATGTGAGCCACCTGCTTGCATCTGTTTCAACTCCACTTAATGGCTTAAAGATTGTTATTGATTGTGCCAATGGCGCATCTTCAGTTGTGGGGCCTCTTGCCTACGAGAAGGCGGGAGCCACAGTCATTGCCATCCATCACACACCTGATGGATGGAATATCAATGAGAATTGTGGATCTACTCATCTTGAAGATTTACAGGCACGCGTTCTTAAAGAAGGTGCTGACTTTGGTATTGCCCATGATGGAGATGCAGACCGCTGCCTTGCAGTTGATGCACAGGGAAATGTGATTGATGGCGATGCCATCATGACAATTCTTGCTCGTGGATTTAAAGAGCGCGGTGCACTGAAGTCCAACACCATCGTTGGCACAGTGATGAGCAATCTTGGATTTATGCATGCGATGAAAGAAGCTGGCATTGATGTCATCACCACTGCAGTGGGCGATCGCTATGTTCTTGAGAAGATGCTGGAAGGTGATTTCTCATTAGGCGGGGAACAATCTGGCCACCTGATTATGCGCGAGTTTGCGAATACTGGAGATGGAATCCTTACAGCTCTTCAATTAGCTCAAGAGGTCGTTCGCACTAAGAAGACACTGGCAGATCTTGCTGCAACGATGAAGCGTTTTCCTCAAGTATTGATCAACGTTCCTAATGTTGCTAAAGACAAGCTCAGCACATCTCAGGTGATTACCGATGCTGTTGCCAAAGCTGAAGCAACTCTGGGCAGTGATGGTCGAGTATTACTTCGCGCATCTGGCACAGAACCTCTCATTCGAGTCATGGTCGAAGCCTCGAGTGATAACCTTGCACAAGAAATCGCAGCATCACTTGCTGCAACCGTTAAGGCAGAACTGGGGAACTAATTCGTGTGCGGAATCGTGGGTTACACAGGACCACAATCTGCATTCACGCCCATCGTTGAAGGACTTCGCCGACTTGAATATCGCGGATATGACTCAGCAGGTATTGCACTCGGCACCGGCACATCACTCTTTGTAGAAAAGCGCGCAGGAAAGCTTGCCAATCTTGAAGGTGCACTTCCTGCAAATCTTCCAACAGTTCACTCAGGTATTGGCCACACACGTTGGGCAACCCATGGTGGTCCAACTGATCGCAATGCCCACCCGCATCTTGATAACGAAGGCAAGCTCGCTGTGATTCACAACGGCATCATTGAGAATTACTCAGAGCTCAAAGCAGAACTTGAAAAGCGTGGCCATACCTTTGAATCAGAGACTGATACAGAATCTGTGGCTCACTTACTTTCTGAACTTCGCAAAGAACATAAGGGTGACTTAACAGCTGCGATGAGAGCTGCGGTCAAGCGTCTTCGCGGCTCCTTTACCCTTCTTGCAATCCATGCCGATGCACCACAGACAATTGTGGGTGTGCGCCGCAATTCACCACTTGTTGCTGGCCTCGGTGATGGTGAGAACTTCTTGGCATCAGATGTTGCAGCCTTTATCGATTACACAAAGCGTGCTGTTGAACTTGGCCAAGATGAAGTAGTGACTATCAATCCTGATGGGATTGCTATCTGCGATTTAGATGGCAAGGCGCTGGCCTTGAAAGAGTATGAAATTACGTGGGATGCAGCAGCTGCTCAAAAAGGTGGCTTTGCCCACTTCATGTTGAAGGAGATCTTCGATCAGCCTAAGGCGATTGCAGATACTTTGATTGGTCGCTTAAGCGATAACAATCAGATTCAGCTCGATGAGCTACATATGAGTGATGATGAAATCAAGAAGATTAAGCGCATCTCAGTCATTGCATGCGGAACTGCTTATCACGCTGGAATGGTTGCAAAGTATGCGATTGAAAAGTGGGCCAAAGTTCCTGTTGATGTTGAGATTGCATCTGAGTATCGCTATCGCGACCCCATTGTTGATAAAGATTCACTTGTGATCGCTATTTCACAATCCGGTGAAACGATGGATCTACTGATGGCTGTGCGCCACGCAAAGGCGGCAGGTGCTCGAGTATTGGCAGTCTGTAATACAAACTCTTCAACGATTCCACGTGAATCAGATGCTGTTCTCTATACACATGCTGGCCCTGAAATTGCTGTTGCTTCCACTAAGGCATTTCTTACACAAATTGTTGCTGTCTATCTCATCGGTCTTAAGTTGGCACAGGTGCGCGGCACACTCACCGATGCACAGGTAAAGAGCCTCTATACCGAAATGCTTGAGCTACCAGGACAGGTTGAACAGATTCTTGAAACTATTGAGCCACTTCGTGAGCTGACTCGTAAATTTGCAAAAGACAACACTGTTCTCTTCTTAGGTCGGGGGATTGAATATCCAGTAGCTCTAGAAGGTGCGCTCAAGCTAAAAGAGCTTGCCTATATCCATGCTGAAGGTTTTGCAGGCGGAGAACTTAAGCACGGTCCTATTGCTCTCATTGAAGAAGGAACTGCAGTGATTGCAATCCTTCCAACAAAGGATGAGCATGCACTTGATGAGAAGATGTTGAGCAATATTCAAGAGGTGAAGGCACGTGGTGCTCGCGTGATCGTTATCGCGCCCGAAGGTGCTGAAGTTATTGGCGCAGAGCACATCATTCGTATTCCTGTCGCCTCCCCACTATTCCAGCCAGTTCTTGCAACGGTTCCACTTCAAGTATTTGCTTATGAAATCGCTGTCGCTCGTGGAAATGATGTTGATCAGCCACGAAATCTCGCTAAATCAGTCACCGTCGAATAACCATGCCAACAGTTCTCGATCATCGCCACCGTCAGATGCGCCGTGCGCTTAAGTGGTCTGCGAGCCTCTTTGCAGGTTACCTCTTTATTACCTATCAAGTTCTTACCGATGGATTTATGGTTCGCATCGATCGTGAACTCAGTGAACTCGAACACCCGCGATTTACAGGAACTGTCGGTTTCATTGTTCGCCGCCTTGATGATCTGGGTCTGCGCGGTGTCTCAGGCATTGCACTCCTGATTGTGGCTCTCTATATATCCCGACGTTTTAAGACGTGGAGACCGATCAATCTTGGACTCCTATCTTTCATCTCACTCAATGTTGTTGTCGGTGCCTTTAAATATGGGTTAGGCCGCACAAAGCCTCGCGATGGTTTTGATATTTTGCATGCAGGTGGAATGTCATATCCCAGCGGCCATGCTTCCAATGCAATTTTTATCTGGGGCGTTGTTGCATATCTGATTTATCGATATGCGCATGTGGATAGATATAAAGGACGCCTTGCAAGTGCTGGTGTGGGACTCCTAGCTTTGACTGTCTGTGTGGTCTCACTTCTTCGTAATACTCATTGGTTCTTGGATTTATTTGGAGGGCTGCTACTAGGCGGCGCTCTCTTGGTCCTCATCATCGCAATTGATCGCTTCTTTCCATCTGATAGCCAACTTCACTAGGGGCTAATACACTCACTCCCATGATTGATGGAATCGGCATCGATGTCGTGGATATTGCGCGATTCCTTGAATCCTTAGAGCGCACACCAGGACTACGTGAGAAGCTCTTTACAGAATCAGAGCGCACGCTATCTTCGCAATCACTGGCTGCGCGCTTTGCTGCAAAAGAGGCTCTCTATAAAGCGTTGAGCCCAAGCCATGGATTGCACTGGCATGATGCTGAAGTGATCAATCAACCGAATGGCAAACCTGAATTTCTCTTCCGCGGTGAGATTGCAGATCTTGTTGATGGCGCACAGGTGCATCTCTCACTCTCGCACGATGCTGGAATTGCATCTGCCATGGTGGTGCTTGAGCGATGAGAGCAGAGGCAATCGTTGATCTCAGCGCAATCAAGCACAATGTTGAGTTGTTAAAGAAGGCGGCCGGAACAAAGCTGCTCGCAGTTGTGAAGGCTGATGCTTATGGACATGGACTTATTCCTGTTGCACAGGCAGCACTTTCTGCAGGTGCTGATTATTTAGGTGTGGCACTTCTTGAAGAAGCGATCGCTCTTCGTGAGGCAGGAATTGATGCACCCATCTTGGCGTGGCTTGTTCAACCCGGATCAGATTTTAAGAAGGCAATCGAGCTTGATATTGAAGTAGCAGTTGCATCTCTTGCAGCCCTAAAAGAGATCTCTGATGCATCGACTTCAAAGAAGGCGAAAGTGCATTTAGAGGTTGATACAGGAATGTCACGTGGTGGATTCCTTGGTGAATGGGACTCACTTACGGCATCGCATCTTGAGAATGTGGAGATTGCGGGAATCTTCTCCCACTTCGCTCGCGCTGATGAACCGGATGAGAAACAGAACTCTGATCAGATGGAGCGCTTTAATCAGATGGTTGCACGTGTGCACGAACTTGGATTTACCGATGTCATTCGCCACTTATCTAACTCTGCGGCAACCTTGAAGAACCACGCTGCTGCATTTGACATGGTCCGCACAGGTATTGCTATGTATGGGTTATCACCTGATGTGATAACTCTTGGTAATTCACAATCACTTGGTCTTCGGCCTGCAATGCAATTACGAGCAGCTCTCTACTTAGTAAAAGAAGTTCCAGCTCACACACCCGTTGGGTATGGAGCAACAGAGAGCACCAGTGCCGATACCAAGCTAGGTGTGATTGCAATGGGTTATGCAGATGGCATTCCACGTGTTGCTCGCGATGCAGGTATCTGGTTCTCAGGTAAGAAATCACCAATTATTGGTCGCGTCTCGATGGATCAATTCGTTGTGGATTTAGGGGCTGCATCAAAGGCTAAGTCGGGGGATTGGGTCGTCGTCTTCGGCAATAGCTCCCATGGTGAATACACAGCCGATG
>WLJF01000054.1 GCA_009701945.1 Actinomycetota bacterium | reverse complement strand
GACATTGTTGAAGGCGATCTACGCTTCACTCGTCAGTTTGGAGTGGGCCTTTAAATGCGCGCTCCTCTATCGTGGATCAAAGAATTTGTAGATATTCCTTCCTCTGTTACTCCTGAGCAAATCTCTGATGGGCTTATCCGTGTTGGATTTGAAGTGGAAGAGATCATCAAGCAGGGTGCAGATCTCACTGGCCCTCTTGTCTTTGCGAAGGTTTTAAGCATTGAAGAGCTCACTGAATTTAAGAAGCCTGTGCGGTATGTGGGCCTTGATTGTGGCGAGAAGGAAACTCGTTATGTGATCTGCGGAGCTACGAACTTTGTCGTGGGTGACCTGATTGTTGCCGCTCTTCCTGGCGCCGTTCTTCCAGGTGACTTCGCAATCGGAGCACGTGAGACATACGGCAAGACTTCCAATGGAATGATTTGTTCTGCTCGCGAACTTGGCCTCGGTGAAGATCACTCCGGCATCATGACTTTTGCAGATGGCACTGTGAAGATTGGTGAAGATGCAATTGCTGGTCTGATGATTAACGATGTTATTTTTGATGTTGCAGTCAACCCTGATCGTGGTTATGCCCTCAGCATTCGTGGAATCGCAAGAGAAGTAGCAGGATCACTGGGCTTGAAGTTCACAGATCCTGTGGATGCTTTGCGCACTCTGACATTTGCAGAGACCGGTAAGGGAGTCAGCGCGAAGATTGCCGATAAGTCCACTGCATCTGTCTTCTATTTGCGTACACTGTCAAACTTTGATCCCTCTGCAACCACACCGCTATGGATGCGCCGACGCATTGAGAAGATGGGGATGCGCTCGATTTCACTGGTTGTCGATGTCACCAACTATGTGATGCTCGAGCTGGGTCAACCACTACACGCATTTGATAAGTCAAAGATCAAAGGTGGACTGACTATTAAGCGCGCAGGCAAGGCGCAGCCATTTACCACTCTCGATGGTCAAGTGCGCCAACTCGATCCTGATGACCTGATGGTCTGTGATGATGCGCAACCTCTAGCTCTTGCTGGAACTATGGGCGGTGCATCATCTGAAATTAGTGAGACAACAACAGAGATTGCACTTGAAGCAGTTCGCTTTGATCCAATCTGCGTTGCAAAGAATTCACGTCGCCACAAACTATCCTCAGAGGCATCTCGCCGTTTGGAGCGAAGTGTCGACCCATCTCTTGCTCAATATGCATCTGCACGCTTTGTTCAACTTTTGACGGAGAATAGTTCAGCCCAGCACGTGGCAACTGTTGTTGATGGAGAGCCTCGTTTCTCTCCCGTCGTAAAGCTCGACCCTGCCTATGTTTCTCGCATCCTTGGCGTTGAAGTACCTCCTGCCAAGATCGCTGAAGTTCTGCGCACTATTGGATGCGATGTGAATGAGAAGACCTTTGAAGTCGATCCTCCTGCCTGGCGTTCAGACCTTTTAACTCCGGCCGATTTCACAGAAGAAGTAGCTCGCATGATTGGCTATGACAAGATTCCTTCAGTTCTGCCACCTCGTCCGCTGCATGCATCGCTCACGCCAACCCAGAAGCGACGTCGTGCAGTAGCTGCAATGCTTGCAGGCCGTGGCTTAGCTGAAGTGCAGACATTCCCATTCACCAACCAAGAGACAATCGATTCGATGGGATTTGTTGGTGAACGTGCTGCTACCTATCGCATTGCAAATCCTATGTCAGAGGAATTCCCATTGATGCGTGTGCATCTAGTTCCGGGATTGATTGAAGTAGCGCAGCGCAACATCAGCCGTGGGGCTAAAGATTTTGCAATCTTTGAAATGGGCTCAATATTCCGTAGCTCACAAAAGCTTGTTCCATTTATTTCGCCTGATTTATCCAAGAGGCCTGCACAGAAGATTATTGACGAAATCTTTGCAAGCGTTCCACCGCAGGCATATCACGTAGCTGGTTTACTTGTTGGCAAAGTTGAAAATGAAGATTGGCAAGGTAAAGCTCGCGCCTATACCTGGCAAGATGCAATTGCCTACGCACAGGACATTTTGCAGCTCTGTAATCTTCAATGGACAGTCAAACGCTCTGACTTTGCTCCATGGCATCCGGGACGATGCGCTGAACTTATTGTCGATGGAAAAGCTGTCGCCCATGCAGGTGAACTTCATCCACGTATCGTTGCTAAGTACGGTCTACCTGAGCGCTCTGTGGCCTTTGCTGTGGGTCTCAGCGCTCTTCCTGATTCAGAGCTCGTACGTCCAACAACGGTCGGCACAATGCCCGCAGCTCTTCAGGATGTTGCACTGATTGTTGGGGCAGATGTCACAGCGGCCCAAGTTGAGGCAGCCCTTCGTGCTGGCGCTGGAGATCTCCTTGAATCCATCACTCTCTTTGATCGCTATGACAAGTTAGGCGATGGCAAGATTTCACTGGCATTCTCCCTCGCATTCCGAGCACCCGATCGAACCTTGACCGGGGCTGAGGTCACTGAGATGCGTGAGGCAGCAGTAGCGGCAGCCGTGAAGGCAACAGGAGCCGTACTGCGTACTGCATAAATATGCATCTTGATGCATAAATATGCTATCCTGCATCCATGAAAATCGGTGTTGTAGGAGCTAGTGGATATGCAGGGGGCGAACTTCTTCGCCTACTCGCAAGCCATCCCCATTTCGAAGTTACCGCCATTACAGCCCACTCCAATGCGGGGGAGCAGATCACATCTGTTCATCCACAGTTACAGAGCTATGCGGGAAAGAAATTCAACGCATTCTCGCCAAACGACTTTGCTTTATGTGAGCTGATCTTTCTTGCTCTTCCACATGGTGAGTCTGCGAAAGTCATTGCTCAACTGCCAACGACTGCAAAGATTGTCGATCTAGGCGCTGATTACAGATTAGAGAGCGCTAATGCATGGGCAACGTACTACGGTGGCGATTATGCAGGTTCGTGGACATACGGTTTAGCTGATATTGAACCTTTCACGTCGCTGATTTCTAAGTCCACAAAGGTTGCAAACCCTGGTTGCTATGCCACTTCTATCGCACTGGGAGCAGCACCTGCTTCGGAGATCGCAGATCTAACAGATGTCGTTGTTGTTGCAGCTTCTGGTACAACGGGAGCTGGAAGAAGTGCCAAGATTAATCTGATTGCAAGTGAAGTAGCTGGTTCGCTCACCTCATATAAATTTGGGGGAGTACATCAGCACACTCCAGAGATAGAGCAAGCTCTGACTAAAGTATCAGGAGTTGATGCGAAGATTTCATTCACACCCATTCTTGCCCCGATGCCTCGAGGAATTCTTTCGACCATTACAGCAAAACTGACCAAGAAGATTTCAACAGAGCAAGCGCACGCTCTCTATTCTTCATACTTTGCAAAATCTCAATTTGTCACTGTTTTACCGATAGGAGTTATGCCAAAGACTGCAGCGCTCACCGGGTCTAATCATGTTCAGATTCAAGTTGCAGTCGATGAACACACATCGCGTTTAATCATCTCTGTCGCTATCGATAACCTCGGTAAAGGAGCGGCTGCGCAAGCAATTCAGAACGCCAATTTGATGTGTGGGTTGGATGAGGCTGCAGGGCTTAACTTCGATGGACTTGGCGTATGAAGTCTCTGCCCAAAGGCTTTCGTGGCGCAGCTATTGCGGCAGGGCTGAAGTCAACCGGTGCGCTGGATCTGACTCTTATTGAGAACACCGGTCCACTCTTTGATGCAGCAGCTGTTTACACATCAAACAAAGTTGTCGCAGCACCTGTTATCTGGTCACGTGAAGTCACTAAAGGAAAGCTAGTACGTGCTGCCGTGCTGAACTCTGGTGGGGCGAATGCTTGCACTGGTCCTCAAGGATTTGCCGATACTCATCACACAGCCGAGAAAGTTGGCGAGCTTCTAGGTATTTCATCTGGTGAAGTCGTGGTCTGCTCAACTGGCCTTATCGGTGAGCTCCTACCCATGCCAAAGATCTTTGCAGGCCTGGAAACTATTTCAGCCACTATGAAAACAGATTCATTAGATGATGTTTCGCGAGCGATCATGACTACCGATAGCGTTCCCAAGGTTGCAACAGCAAGTACCAAGGGCGCTGATTTTGCAGCAATTGCAAAGGGTGCAGGAATGCTTGCACCAGCCTTAGCCACAATGCTCTCTGTCGTGATGACGGATGCAGTCTTGCCTAGGAATGCTCAAGAGATTTTCACGCGAGTAACTGATAGAACCTATAACCGTATTGATTCTGATGGATGCACCTCGACTAATGACACAGTGCTGCTGATGGGAAGTGGTGCATCAGGTGTTGCACTCTCTGAGTCAGATCTTGAAGCTGCGCTGATGGATGTGTGTGGCTCACTTGCTGCTCAGCTGATTGCTGATGCAGAAGGATCAACAAAGACAGTCGCAATTACTGTCACAGGCGCCGCATCTGAAAGTGACGCGGTTGAAGTTGCTCGTGCATGTGCTCGCAACAATCTCTTGAAGTGCGCAATCTTTGGGGCGGACCCGAACTGGGGTCGCGTCTTAGCGGCAGTTGGCACAGCAGATGCTCAGATGGATCCTCTCAATATCGATGTCATTCTCAACGGGGTTCATGTGGCGAAGGAATCTGCACCCTTTCAAGATAAGAACCTTGTCTCATTTGCAGAACGTTTGGTCAGCCTCGAAGTCAACCTCAACGTGGGTAGTGCTTTTGCGACTGTCATGACCAATGACTTGTCGCATGACTACGTTGAAGAGAATTCGGCCTACTCGACATGATCGTGATCAAATTCGGAGGACACGCGATGACTGATGAGCATGGCTCGTTCGCCAAAGCTATCGCTGACGCCATTTCCACAGGAGTTACTCCTGTCATTGTTCATGGTGGCGGACCTCAGATTGGCAAAGCGCTGGAAGCTGCTGGAATTGAATCTGAATTCGTTGGTGGCTTTAGAGTCACAACGCCTCAAATCTTTGATGTTGTCGAACAGGTGTTGGCCAACGAAGTCGGGCCGGCAGTTGCTAAATCGCTAGTCACTCATGGAGTTGCGGCAGTAGCGATTTCAGGCAGAACTTCTGGAACTCTGATTGCGAAGGCTTTGACATCACTAGTTGATGGAACTGCTGCAGATCTCGGATTGGTAGGAGTTGTCACAGATGTGAACACTTCGTCAATTGAAGAACTCGTGAGTGCAGGAAAAGTTCCCGTGATTTCTCCAATTGCCAGTGATAACAAAGGATCTATTGGCTATAACGTCAATGCAGATCTTGCCGCCGCAGCCGTTGCAGGAGCGCTCGATGCCGAGTGGTTGATTGTTATGACTGATGTTGAAGGCATTTACAAGAATTGGCCGGATAAGGACTCTCTTATTACATCTATCTCAGCGAAAGAGCTTGAGACACTTAAGGCAACATTTGCACAGGGTATGGCTCCTAAGGTGCAGGCATGTCTTGATGCAATAGCAGCTGGAGCGAAAGCAGTACGTATTATTGAT
>WLJF01000053.1 GCA_009701945.1 Actinomycetota bacterium | reverse complement strand
TTGATGAAAGCTTTGCGGCTCTATCGGCATCAAGGAGCGCCTGCACAACTTCATCGAGCTCGCCATTGAGCACTGCATCTAGGTTATTTGCCTTGTAATTCACGCGGTGATCACTGAGACGATTTTCAGGATAGTTATATGTGCGAATGCGCTCTGAGCGATCGACTGTGCGCACCTGGCTCTTACGCTCTGCCATCGCAACAGCCTCTGCTTTTTCCTGCGCGTCTGCAAGAAGACGTGCGCGCAAAATACGAAGTGCTGATTCTTTGTTCTGTAGTTGAGACTTCTCGTTCTGACATGAAACAACAATGCCAGTGGGAACGTGGGTCAATCGAACGGCTGAGTCAGTTGTGTTAACAGACTGTCCACCAGGACCAGAGGAACGATAAACATCTACGCGCACATCATTCATATTGAGTTCAACATCTACTTCTTCTGCTTCAGGAAGAACGAGAACACCGGCTGCAGATGTGTGAATGCGACCTTGGCTCTCAGTTTCTGGAACGCGTTGCACGCGGTGTACTCCGCCTTCAAATTTAAGTCGTGCATAGGGAGTAGTTCCAGGCTCTGGTGTTCCCTTTGATTTAACCGCCATGGAAATATCTTTATAGCCACCGAGCTCTGATTCGGTCATATCAATGATTTCAATCTTCCAGCCACGCTTTTCTGCATAGCGCTGATACATGCGCACCAAATCACCTGCAAAGAGTGCGGATTCATCTCCGCCAGCACCAGCTTTAACTTCAATAATCACATCGCGATCATCATTGGGGTCGCGTGGAAGCAAAAGCTCCTCCAACTTATCTGCAGCAGCTTCAACAACAATCTCCATCGCTGGAATTTCAGAGGCAAAGGATGCATCCTCTAAAGCCATCTCTTTGGCAGCCTCTAAATCATCAGCAGCGCTCTTCCAAGCATTAAATCCTGCAACGACAGGTCCGAGTTGGGCATAACGGCGACCAAGCTTGCGGGCATTGCCTTGATCTTCGTGGATAGAAGGATCGGCCATCTTTAATTCAAGCTCTTGATATTCACGCACCATTTCATGAGCGGACGCAAAACGATCGTTAGCCATATGACTTCATCCCTTCTCTCTCGTTGATTAATCGTTCTTTGGAGAAATAAAAAGACCGCGCCGCAACCTTTCGGCTGCGATGCGGTCTCTTTAGAAAGCTAGTTAGCTGCTTTTTTACCGAAGCGCTCTTCGAACTTAGCGACGCGTCCACCAGTATCAAGGATGCGCTGCTTACCTGTGTAGAACGGGTGGCAGACTGAGCAAACTTCAACGTAGATTGAACCGCTTGCAACTGTTGAGCGGGTAACGAACTTTTCACCGCAACCACAAGTTACTTGAGTATCTTTGTACTCTGGGTGGATATCTTTTCTCATATTCTTCATTTCCTTTTCTTGAGTCTGGGTCCAGCCGCAGCTGGTGAACCAGGTCATCGCCATAAGGTTTGGCAATAGGCGTTAATTCTCTCCTAAAAGCAGAGAACCGCAAAATCCACGCTGGATTCTGCGGCTCACTGCCACCCGTCGGAGAAGAGTTATGCGCTCGCTTTTGGAGCTGGCGTTGCCTTCGCTGGCTTTGCAGGTTTCACAGGCTTAGTCAGAGCAGCAAGTGCAGCTGTTGCTGTTGCATCAGCTGCAGTGACTGCAGCCTTGCGAGCATCTTTAGCGGCCTGCAATTGTGCATCTGTTGTAACTGAAGCCAGAGCAGTTTGGAAATCAACAAGTGCCTTTGCATGTGCTGCACGACGCGTATCCACGATCGCACGATGTGAAGTGATATATGTTGACATCGAACTCTGAAAGGCAGCTTGTGCTTGTGCTCTGGTTACTGCTGCATCCTTAGTATCTGCTGCAACTGCAGTTCCGGTGCTTGCAATCAAACCTGCTGCTACCAGTAACGCAACATTCTTTGGTGATATGAAGTTCATTATCTTCTCCCCTGTTTGGTCTTGCTTATAACCAGAACTATGGGGGTGGACCTTGTGCTTCCTCTGTGCTCATAGAGTGTGTGCTGTGTGAAAGTAGAAAACCCCGCTCTCATATGAGGCGGGGGTTTCTGTGAAGAATCTGTGACTTACTTGCTGTCGTCAGGTCCTGAAGTTGTCTTCTGGATCTGCATCAAGAATTCGACGTTGGACTTAGTGCCCTTCATCTTCTCAAGTAAGAGCTCGAGAGCTGCTTGTGGTTCAAGTGCATGAAGCACGCGACGAAGCTTCCACACAATGTTGAGTTCTTCAGCACCCATAAGGATTTCTTCCTTACGAGTTCCTGATGCAACAACGTTGACTGCAGGGAAGATTCGCTTATCAGCCATTCTGCGATCGAGGATGAGCTCCATATTTCCTGTGCCCTTGAACTCTTCGAAGATAACTTCATCCATACGAGATCCGGTATCAACGAGAGCGGTTGCAAGAATGGTCAGTGACCCACCATCTTCAATATTACGAGCTGCACCAAAGAACTTCTTTGGTGGATAGAGCGCTGCTGAATCAACACCACCAGAAAGGATGCGGCCTGATGCAGGAGCTGCGATGTTATATGCGCGACCAAGACGTGTGATGGAGTCGAGAAGAACAACAACATCGTGGCCCATTTCAACCAAACGCTTCGCGCGCTCGATTGCAAGCTCTGCAATTGTTGTGTGGTCATCAGCTGGGCGATCGAAGGTGGAAGCAATAACTTCACCCTTAACACTGCGCTGCATATCTGTAACTTCTTCTGGACGCTCATCAACAAGAACAACCATCAAGTGACACTCAGGGTTATTTGTTGTGATTGCGTTCGCAATTGCTTGCAAGACCATCGTCTTACCAGCTTTAGGAGGCGAAACGATAAGTCCGCGCTGGCCCTTACCAATCGGTGCAATTAAGTCGATGACGCGAGTGGTGAGGATGTTTGGCTCTGTCTCAAGGCGAAGACGCTCTTGAGGATAGAGAGGAACAAGCTTTCCAAATTCAACGCGGCCACGTGCTTCTTCATATGGCAATCCGTTAATTGTTTCCAGAGTAATAAGTGGGTTGTACTTCTGACGAGTTTCGCCTTCGCGTAATTGGCGAACCTGACCTGTTACAACATCTCCTTTACGAAGACCGTACTTACGTACCTGTCCTTGCGAGACATAGACATCGTTTGGTCCTGGAAGGTATCCACCTGTGCGAATGAATGAGTAGTTATCCATGATGTCGACAAGGCCACCTACTGGTACCAAGACATCATCTTCACCGATTACTGGTTCACGCTCTTCACGGTTGCCACGTTCGCGATTTCCACGATCACGGCCACGGTTGCGATCGCGACCACGGTTGCGACCACCACGGTCATCACGGTCGTTGCTGCGCTCATTATTCGATGGTGCGCTATCTGATGAATCATCTTCATCATCGCCTTCATCGGATGAGTTATCTGAATTCTTATTCTCGCGGTTGTTCTTCTTTGCATTGCGTGCTTCGCGGCGTGCTTCGCGCTCAGCCTTAGCTGCTTCGCGGTTTGCTGACTGGAGATCTGCAATTGCTGTGACGAGATCATCCTTCTTAAGCTTTGCTGCACCGTCGATACCGAGCTGAGACGCAACTTCCTTTAACTTAGGAAGGGTCATGCTTGAGAGCTCTGGACTGCTAGAACGAACTGGTTCTGTTGTTGTCATGTATTTCTTTTCACTTTGGGGCTAACCATATGAGTCGAGCCCTGGCTTTTATTGTGTGGGATTTATTTCTTGATTTTTACTACTTGGATTTATCAATTCTTAAAGTTGACCCTTAACTTACGGGGCTGAACTGATGACAAAACTATAGCAGGGTGGCTCCACGGCTAGCAATTTCGAGAGATTTACCCTCAAATTTCGCTCCGCCAGCCCGTGCGAGCTGAGTAGTTTCATCATCACCTTCTGTGTGAAGGGCAAGCACTGTTGGGCCAGCACCTGAGATAAATGCAGCAATTCCTGCAGCACGAAGCTTTGTCATCAATGCAAAAGATGAAGGCATCGCCTCTTGGCGATATGACTGATGCAAGAAATCCTCCGTGGCTGTGAAAAGTAAGTCAGGGCGGATTGTGAGCGCCTGAGTCATGATCGCAGCATTGCTTGTATTGCGCTGCGCATCTGCAAATGGAATTGATTCAGGCAACATCTTTCGCGCCTTCGATGTTGCAAGTGCACTTGCTGGAATAAATGCCATCACCTTGATGCGTGGATCCACAGGTAGGTGAACTGCGTGAGCCACAGATTTACCCTTCACAAGATCTTGCCAAGCAACTGTTGCTCCGCCATAGAGAGCTGCAGCAACATTGTCAGGATGGCCTTCCATTTCTGCAGCAAGATTGAGAAGTACTTCATCGCTCATCTTGTCTGTGCCAGTGAGTACGAGGGAGCGTGCAAGAACGAGTCCACCCACTATCGCTGATGCTGAAGATCCAAGTCCGCGACCATGTGGAATGACATTGAGTGCACGCACTGCAAGTCCCTTTGGTCGCCCACCGAGGTAATCAAAACCTTTATTGATTGCCTTCACGAGCAAGTTCTTATCTGTGCGAGGAACTTCATCAGAACCTTCACCAGTGACATCGATATCAAGACCGCCTTCATCAAGAATCTGTGCGACATATCGGTCATACATTCCAAAAGCTAAACCGAATGAATCAAAGCCAGGACCTAAGTTGGCAGAGGTTGCAGGAACCTGCACCTGAATCGGGTTAGCTTTAAATGTTGGCTTGGCCATGGCTCAATTGTTTCTCTAGTTCTTCACTAAGCCAAGTGCCTTAGCGGCAGCATCTGCATTAACGGGAACGACAACAGGATCTGCTGCACCTTCCAGCGCCCACGGAATATCTTTTAGGCCATTGCCTGTGCAGGTAATGACGATTGTCTTATCTTTAGGAAGCTTGCCTGCATTCTTATATTTGATAAGCCCAGCAAGGCCTGCAGCAGATGATGGCTCACAGAAGATTCCTTCTTTCGATGCAAGAAGGTGATAGGCAGAGAGAATTTCTTCATCAGTGACAGAATCTATAAGTCCGCCTGATTCATCGCGGGCAGCAATTGCTTGATCCCATGAAGCTGGATTTCCAATACGGATTGCTGTGGCAATTGTCTCTGGCTTCGCAACCGGCTTTCCTGTGACGAGAGGTGCGGCACCTGCTGCTTGGAATCCCCACATCTGTGGCAACTTCGTAGACATCTTGTCGCTGCGATATTCGTTATAGCCCTTCCAATATGCAGTGATATTTCCTGCATTACCAACTGGCAGAGTATGAATATCTGGAGCATCACCCAACATATCTACAACTTCAAAGGCTGCAGTCTTCTGACCTTCAATGCGGTATGGATTGACTGAGTTCACAAGTGAGACTGGATAGTGCTCAGAAAGATCACGAGCAAGAACGAGACAATCATCAAAGTTTCCATCAACTTGCAGAAGCTTTGCTCCATGCACAACAG
>WLJF01000052.1 GCA_009701945.1 Actinomycetota bacterium | reverse complement strand
TGTGCCCCCGATCGGACTCGAACCGATACTGGAAGGATTTTAAGTCCTCTGTCTCTGCCATTGGACTACGGGGGCCAATAGAGGCGAAAGTCTACTAGGTGAAAAGTTAGAGAACTCCCGCGAACTTTGCTGCCTTTTTGAGTACTGAATCCAACATTGGTTTGGTGAGTTTGCCTGTAAAAGTGTTCTGCTGGCTTGGGTGAAAACTACCGACTATTAGATAATTAATGCCGTCATGCGAATACTTAATCGTTGACCCATGCCCGAATTTTCCAGCGGGAACTTTATGTCCTTGAGCTTTAAGCGATTTGATTAATACCTGCCAACCGAAGTTTCCTAGTGCTACAAATGAACGAACAGTCGGTGCGATTAGCTCTAGCTCATTCTCAAAGAATGGCGCACACATATCGCGCTCTTCCGTCGTGGGTTTGTTCTCAGGAGGAGCACAACGCACCGCCATGGAGATACGCGTATCGCGTAACACTTGTCCATCATCACGAGATGTTGAGGTTGCAATCTTTGCAATGCCGATTCGGTGCAATGAACCGTAGAGCCAATCGCCAGATGAATCACCAGTGAAGATACGGCCGGTTCTATTTGCACCATGTGCACCAGGTGCTAATCCAACAATAAGCATCTTTGGTTTGCTAGAGCCGAATCCTGGAACAGGCTTACCCCAGTACTTCTCGTTCTCATATGCCTTACGTTTAACAACAGCTACTTCTTCTCGCCACTGGACTAACCGTGGACACTTATGGCACTTAACAATTGCCTTATCGAGAAGTTCGATCGACTTATACAAGCGACCAAGCCATTCCGTCGAGAATATCTGATTCAGATGCAACGAATTCATTTGCACCGGTAGCAAGCATGATGCGAGAGAGAACAAGGGAACCTGCGCCAATGACATCAACGCGGCCCGGATGCATATATCCGAGTGCTTCACGATCTTCACGCTTTGCACTTAAGAACATCTTTGAGATTGCATGTGTCTTCTCAGCAGAGATGCGGGAAAGATGGATTGCATAACGGTCATAGGCGCCAAGTTCGAGCGCAGCTGCTGCAACTGTCGTGGCTGTGCCCGCTACTGCAATCAGAGTCTTTGCTTGAGTAATGGGAACTACTTTGCCTGCCTGCTTAATTGCTTCATCAATATCTTCAATAGCTGCTGCAATCTGTCCAGGATCTGGGTCGCCGTTGGTGAAGTGGCGCTCTGACATGCGAACGCAACCAATATTCATACTCTTCGCGAATTCGACTTTATCTGTGCCAAAGACAAATTCAGTGGATCCCCCACCAATATCGATGACAAGAAATGGACCTTCTGCCTTATCAAAATCCTTCGTGGCTCCCTGGAATGAGAGCGCTGCTTCAACTTCACCTGGAATTACTTCAGGTGCAATACCGAGGCGCTCTTTGACGCCATCGATGAAGAGATCACGGTTGGTGGCATCGCGTGTGGCACTGGTGGCACAGAAGCGAATCTTTTCAACGCCTCGCTTTGCAATCTCAAGTGCATATTTATCAACGGCTGCAAGGGTGCGAACGATTGCATCTGGATGGAATTGGCCAGTCTTATCAACGCCTTGTCCTAAACGAACAATCTCCATATCGCGAAAGACTTCCCGAAAGTTGCTGCCTTCAACATCAGCAATGAGTAAACGGATGGAGTTAGTGCCGCAATCAATCGCCGCTACTCGCATGAAAGGTGCTTCCACCACTCAGGAAGTTCAGCCAGTGCTTCATCGCCGAGTGGATTGACTCCGGGACCTGCTGAAAGTGAGTGTGCAATCAGTGAGTGCAGACACTTCACGCGATTAGGCATTCCACCTGCAGAGATATTCTCAACTTCAGGGACATCAATTTTCAGAGCAGAGCGTGATGCAATGTAATCATCATGTGCTGCTGCATATGCACCGGCTAGCTCTGCATCAGTCTCAAGGCGATTGGTCATCTCCTCCATCATCCCAGTTGTTTCAAGGGTAGAAATGGCTGCAGTGAGACGTGGACATGTTGCGTAGTAGAAAGTTGGGAAAGGTTCACCGTTAGATAAGCGGGGCGGAGTTTCAACAACTGCAGGCTTTCCGCAGGGACAACGATAGGAAATCGCATGAACATCGCGAGGAGTGCGACCTAATTGGTTTTCAATCACCGCAAGATCTTCTTGCGATGCCTTGCGACTTTCAATACTCACGCCTTACCTGCCTCTGTAATGGATGCGATCATGCGTGTATACCAAGGCTGTCCTTCAGGAAGATTCTTCACAACATCTGTCTGTGCTGCTTCATCTGTATTAGTTCCATCTGTTCCTGTAACAATGTATTGACGCTCACCTGGCATGACAAAGTGCAGACGTTCACGTGCTTGAGATTTAATGTAATCAGGATCTTGCCAGAGCATTAACTCTTTACGAGCTTCATCCAGCGCTGTGTTATCGCTCTTGAGCTGTGATTGCAGCGCACTGATCTGTGCTCGCTGAACGAAGTAACTCTTAATTGGAGGTGCAAGAAAAAGCGCCAACATAAAAAAGATTGCAGCAACAGCGAATGTGCGCCCAGATCCTGTATTGCGATTGAAGTTCAAGTTACGTGAACGGTAACTCTTCCTTCTTCCCGAGGATCTGCGCGCCATTGGAAGTTATCCCTTAAAGCGTGGGAATGCCTGGCGGCCTGCATAGACAGCACCGTCAGCGAGTTCTTCTTCAATACGAAGAAGTTGGTTGTATTTAGCAACGCGCTCTGTGCGAGAAGGAGCACCAGTCTTGATTTGGCCGCAGTTAGTTGCAACAGCTAAATCAGCAATGGTGGTGTCTTCTGTTTCACCTGAGCGGTGAGACATCATGCTGCGGTAGTTAGCGCGGTGTGCAAGATCTACTGCATCGAGAGTCTCAGTCAGTGTGCCAATCTGGTTGACCTTCACAAGAAGAGCGTTAGCTGTATCAGTATCAATTCCCTTTGCAAGGCGCACAGGGTTTGTAACGAAAAGGTCATCGCCAACAATCTGAATCTTTGAGCCAAGAGATGAAGTCATTGACTTCCAGCCAGCCCAATCTTCTTCGTTCAGTGGGTCTTCGATTGAAACGATTGGGTATGCGCTCACAAGCTCTGCGTAGTAGGCAATCATTTCATCTGATGAACGGAGTGAACCTTCGAACTTGTACTTACCGTTATCGTGGAATTCTGTTGCAGCAACATCCATTGCAAGTGCAATTTCAGAGCCTGGCTTAAAGCCTGCAGCTGTGATTGCTTCGATAATCAAATCAAGTGCTGCACGGTTGCTATCAAGGTTAGGGGCGAATCCGCCTTCATCGCCAACAGATGTTGCAAGTCCACGCTTCTTAAGTACTGCCTTGAGTGCGTGATAGATCTCAGCGCCCCAGCGAAGTGATTCGCGGAATGTCTCTGCACCGATTGGAGCAATCATAAATTCTTGAATATCAACATTGGTATCAGCATGTGCTCCACCGTTGAGGATGTTCATCATTGGAACTGGAAGCACATGTGCATTTGGGCCGCCGACGTAGCGGAACAATGAGAGATCAGATGAATCAGCTGATGCCTTAGCAACAGCAAGTGAAACACCAAGAATTGAGTTTGCACCTAGGCGTGACTTATTAGGTGTGCCATCAAGTGCGATCATCTCTGAATCAATCAGGCGTTGATCTTGTGAGTCATAACCTTCAATTGCTGGAGCAATTTCATCGTTAACAAATGCAACGGCCTTCTGAACACCCTTACCGAGGTAACGGCCCTTATCGCCATCACGCAGCTCTGATGCTTCAAATGCACCAGTTGATGCACCGCTTGGAACTGCAGCGCGTGCTTGTGTTCCATCTTCGAGCGTTACTTCAACTTCAACAGTTGGGTTTCCGCGCGAATCTAGAATTTCACGAGCGTAGATTGCATCGATAATTGCCATGAGATGTCTCCTAAAAACTTGAGATTATGAACGTCAGCGCTCAACTCTGAACGGCAGGAGGCAATACTACCGCGACTACTTACCTTGCTGTTCGGCCGCCTGAATCTGACGGATCATCTCTCGAGCCTGAGCACGTAAGGCATTTTCAGGGTCAATACCGTTTTCATGAGCCCAGGCAATCACTGATGCAAGTGCCTCACCGACGGACTTCTCAGTAGCTTTCTCTGAAGAATATTGATCGACGTGGAGATCAACGTTGTATTTCTCAGCGCGATAGAGAATCTTTGCAACAAGTGGAAGAGCAGGTTGGGCCATCGCGATGCCATCAATTGCTGATGTGCGCCCCTTTTCGCGAGCTTTAATCGCTTCCCAATTTTCAATAATTTCATCAGTGCCGCTGACTTCAAGGTTTTCAAAGACATGTGGGTGGCGGCTAATTAACTTATCTGCAATCGCACATGCGACATCTTCAATAGAGAATGGATCAGTCGGATGATCTTGGGCAATACGTGAATGGAAGTAGACCTGCAAGAGAACATCGCCAAGCTCTTCACGCATGCCGGCGCGATCATCAGTTTCTATCGCATCGATAAATTCGTAGGACTCTTCCAGCAAGTACTTGATAAGTGATTCATGCGTTTGCTCGGCATCCCACGGACATCCTCCGGGTGAACGGAGTCGATCCATGACTTCAACAAGGCGTTGAAGTTGTGAATCAGCCATAAGAATTACTTGCCTGAAGGAACGACTGCAGATCCTGCTGAATCTGTTGCCACGATATCGCCAGTGTCCTGATCCCATGTTCCATAACGAGGGTTGACCTTGACTGTGAGTTCAGCAGCCTTTGCGTTGATGAGTTGGGAGATGCGTGCTGACAAATCAGCATCGGCAACTCCTGATGCTTTGAGAGCATCTTGAATTTTGTTTGAGGTGATAATTGCGCGGACATAACGTTCAAAGTTTGATGGGGCGATTTCTGCAGCCACCAAGTTCTTAGCAAGTGCCTCTTGACCACCGCTCTGAGAAATCAGATCAGCTTTTGCCTGCTCAATTTCAGTAGAAGAAATCTCAAGCTTGAGTTCCTTTGCAATCTCATCAAAGAGAGTTGTGACGATGGTGAAACGAAGCTGAGCACGGTTGAGTGCATTGCCTGTCTGGATCTGCATGCCAGCTGTATCAACCTTTGAGCGTTCTGCGAGAACTTCATCAACAGTTGCTTGTGCTGAAGCTTGTGAGATGGTGATATCGCCAATGGTTGCTGCGCTATCGACTTTGCCACATCCTGAAAGTGCTAAGACTGAGATAACACCCAAGAGTGCAAGGATCTTCTTCACGTAGTGCTCGCTTTCGTTAATTCATCGAGGGACTTAGCCGCCCACTCCAGAAGAGAAGTATCCCCTATAAGTTGAGAGCCTTGTGCAGTCGGCGTCCATGCTGCCGCACGTGGAATTGCAATCATCACAGTATTTGTCGCACTTTTATAGAGCGAACCAGGGAAAAGTCGGTTGAGCCTCAGCTGCTTTGATTCCGGCAAGACCAG
>WLJF01000051.1 GCA_009701945.1 Actinomycetota bacterium | reverse complement strand
GCCCAACTTCTCGGCGCTCACTTTCACCCAATCATCAACGCGTCCCACCATGATGGTGCAGACAGGACCCATTGTTGAGATATCAAGACCTTCTGCTTCACGGCGCATAAGACCACGTTCGATTGCTTCAGCAACTGCCACCGTTTGTGCCACAGAGAAAGAAACTGTCGCATTCAGACTCACGCCTTGGTACGTCGCCTCTTCAAAGGCAGATATTGCCTCAGTAGTGACAGGAATTTTCACAATCATATTCTTGGCAAGCTGTGAAAACTCCACTGCTTGTTCTGCAAGTGCCTGTGCATTTCTGAAGTTACGAGGGTCAGTTTGAATCGAAAGTCGACCATTGCGGCCGTTGTATTTCTCAAACTCACCTTCAAGCAGCTTTGCAGCATTTGTTGAAAGCTCTTTAACCATCGCCCAACCAATTTCATCTTCTGTGGCTGCCGGATGAGACTTGGCATATTCCTTAATGCGAGAGACCCAGTGAGGCGCATCTGCCTTGATAGCAGTCAGTGCAATAACAGGATTACACGTTGCTCCAACGATTCCCCAGTTAAGTGCATCTTTTAGCTCTTTGGGATCTGCAGAGTCATTCCAGAGAACTGTTGGGGAGTTCTCCTTCATATAGAGAAATGGTGATTGAGTCATTTCTCTACTTCACTCGGGCAGCGCGTGTTGCAGCAAGGATGTGCTCGCGTGTGCGCTGGGCAATAGGAAATGGCATATCAACTGGGCATCCATACATATCTTGCTCAATGATGGCAAAGATTTCTGGATTGATTTCTAGTGCGCGCTCAATGATGGGAGCAAACTTTGGAACTCCTTCAAAGCCAGGCTCTGTCATAACGCCCTTAGCGACGGCATCCCCAAAAGGAACATCATTCTTTAGCGTCTCAGCCAAGATATCGGGATGCACTTGCTTCAGATGCAGATACCCAATGCGCTCTGGATAAGCGTTCATCATCTTGAGGTTATCGCCTAAGTAATAAGCAAAGTGACCGGTATCAAGGCAGAGATTTGAATACTTTGGATCAGTCTCTTGTAGGTAGCGCTCAACTTCTTGATAAGTACCGATATGGCTATCTGCATGTGAGTGGAATTGCTGATGGATTCCAAACTCTTCAAGAAGTGCCTTACCTAACTTGTTATGTCCTGCAGCTAGTCGCTTCCACTGTTCATTAGAAAGTGTGCGTGATTCACGAGCTTGACCTGTCTTGTCATCTCGCCATAAATCTGGAATCACAACAAGGTGTTCAACACCTAACTTGGAGACAAGGTTTGCCACAGCAAGTGCTTGATCCCAAGCTCGCTGCCACTGGCTCTCATCTTCCTTGTGAAAACCTGTAAAGACCGTTCCAGCAGTCATTTTTAAGTTGCGCTTACCAAGTTCATCTTCAAGTTGCTTAGGATCTGTTGGAAGATAACCGTAGGGTCCAAGTTCAATCCAGTGATAGCCCGCTTCTACAACTTCATCAAGGAAGCGATCCCAAGGAACTTGATGCGGTTCACTGGGAAACCAGACGCCCCATGAATCAGGTGCTGTGCCTACGCGGATCTGTGTTGTCATGACTTGCCCCTATTTCTTATCTTTTGTGCCGTTACCAAGCAACGGACGTTGCAGTGAAATTTCATCTTTGTACTGTGCGTATGCATCTTGTGTGCTCTTCAGCGTTGAAATCGGTGCGATGGGAACATCCCACCACCCTTCTCCACCAGGTGAGTAGAGCAAAGGATCGCTATTGATATGGATAAGAGTTGAAGTCGAAGACTGCTTAGCTTTCTTCACAGCTTCATGAAGATCTGCAATCGCTGATGTGGTTTGCTTGATATCAATAACAGTAATGCCGAGGCTTGCAGCATTGGCCGCAAGATCTACGGGAAGCTTTTCACCACTTTCAAAGTTATTGCCAGCCTGATCTTTGAAGCGGTATTGCGTTCCAAAGCGCTCTGAACCGATACTTTCTGAGAGATGGCCGATAGATGCATAGCCGTGGTTTTGAATGAGAACGATTATTACTTTCAGTCCTTCAGCTACTGCTGAAACGATTTCAGTATGCATCATGAGATAGGAACCATCTCCTACCATCACAATCGGTGTTGCACCAGCGCGTGCTGCCCCTAACCCCGCTGCAATCTCATATCCCATACAAGAGAATGCATATTCAACGTGATATCCAAGCGGTGAGCGAACGCGCCAGAGTTTATGGAGATCACCTGGAAGAGAACCAGCAGCGCAGATGAGAGTGTCTGTGGCATCAGATGCTGATTGCACAGCATGAATAATCTCCGTCTGACTTGGCAGTGCTCGCTTTTGATCAACAAATGCTGCATCAACTACTGCATCCCAACCTGACTTCTCTTTTGCGTATTTGCTCTGGTAATCCGACGTTGTTGCAAAGGTGGAAAGAAGTGCTGTGAGCTCCTTTAAGCTCTCGCGGGCATCTGCCACAACAGGCAGCGCACTTCCATGCTTAAAGGCATCAAAGGATGCGATATTGATATTGATAAAGCGAACATCGGGGTTTTGAAATGCTGTGCGGCTTGACGTGGTGAAATCGCTATAGCGAGTACCAATACCGATGACTACATCAGCATCCTTTGCTGCTCTATTGGCAGCAGTTGTTCCAGTGGCTCCAACTGAGCCCAGAAGTTGTGGATGATCCCAATTCAGTGATCCAACGCCAGCCTGAGAAGTTCCCACAGGAATCTTGGTCTGTTCAACAAATTTCTGAAGCGCATCGTGTGCATCAGAGTAAATAACTCCACCGCCAGCAACAATGAATGGGCGCTTTGAAGATGCAATCACGCGAGCAACCTCTGCAAGTTGTGCTGCTTCCGCGCGAGGACGGCGGATATGCCAATCACGATCTGCAAGGAACTCCTCGGGCACATCAATCACTTCTGCCTGCACATCTTCAGGTAGACAAATTGTTACCGCCCCTGTTTCAACGGGATCTGTGAGAACTCGCATTGCACCCATTAACGCTGAGAAGAGTTGCTCTGGTCTTTGCACGCGATCAAAGAAGCGCGAGAGCGGCTTAAATGCATCGTTAACAGAAAGCGTTGCATCATGTGGCATCTCAAGTTGTTGCAAGACAGGATCTGATGCGCGATTGGCAAATGTGTCAGAGGGAAGAAGCAGAACGGGAAGATGATTTGTTGTGGCAACCGCGGCTCCAGTGAGCATGTTGGTAGCCCCTGGACCCACAGATGCTGTGCAGGCAAATGTTGCACGGCGACGCTTCATACGAGCAAAGGCAGAAGATTCATGCACCATCGCTTGCTCATTGCGCGCTTGGTAATACGGCATCAAGGATGGGTTTTCAACAGAGAGTTGTTTGAGCGCTTGACCAATACCAGCAACATTTCCATGCCCGAAGATTCCAAAGACACCTTGAATGGTGCGTTCGCGGTAATCGCCATCGACTGTGTATTGATGAGAAAGGAATTCAACAACTGCTTGGCTAACTGTCATTTTGCGTGTGGCCATATCAAATCCTTTCTGCGCTGCCGTAGGGCAATCTTGGGTCGCTTTGCTGTGATTGCCAAGAGTCACGAATCCATGCTTGGTCGGGATGATCTGTTGCATTCCAAGCGCGATCTGGGTCAGGTCCTGCCATCACATTAAAAAAGTAGAGGTCATATCCAGGACCTGCAGCTGCAGGTCCATGCCAGCCGTAGGGGACAAGTGCCACATCACCTGAATGAACCTCTTCGTTGACATCGTAGGGACGACTATCTGCAGATATTCCGCGGAAATATCCGAACGGCGATGACGTAGTGGGTGTCTTTGCACCACGAGTAACGGCGCTTTGGAAGTAGTAAATCTCCTCCAACTCAGATTCTTTCCCAGGGATATAGACATCGTGCTTATGTGAAGGAGAACCAGACCAATTGCCGGCAGGAACGATAACTTCGCAGACAATCATGCGATCTGCATCCAGGGTCTCAGGCATCCCTAAGTTATGTACTTGTCGAGTTTCTCGGCCTGCACCACGTAAAGAGATGGAGACATCTTCCTTTGCAACATATCTCACAGCCTTCACCTTCGTTGCTGGAGTTTGTCCCACTGCAATGCGACCCACTCCTGAAATCTTTGCCGATGTATTGATGGGTAAGTAGATGAAATCTGCAGGACCATGAAAGACGGATGTGCGCCCGTGAAGTATCTGGCTCGATGAATTGCCATCGTGTGCGTACTCAACAAGAAATTCTTGGCCCTCAAGCGGAAAGATAATTCTTTCATTCGTATCTGCAGGCAGTGCAAGGCTCTTACCTTGAGTCAGAGTTCCTATGCGAAGTCCCGTGTACTTCCAACCGGCAACAGGTGGGCTCTGGGGATCAAGTAATACATCCCAGCCATCGCGAGATAACTCGCCCTGTCTGAAATACCACTTGTCGGCAGAGGACATCTGAGTAATTAGTTCTGTGGGAAGCCGAGGTTGATTCCACCATGGCTTGGATCAAGCCAACGGGAGGTAATTGCCTTACCGCGTGTGAAGAAGTGAACGCCTTCAACACCATGTGCTTTGGTATCGCCAAAGAGTGATTGCTTCCATCCACCGAAGGAGTAGTAGGCAACAGGCACAGGGATTGGAACGTTGATACCGACCATACCGACCTGAATTTCATTCTGGAATCGACGAGCAGCTCCACCATCGTTGGTAAAGATCGCTGTTCCATTACCGAATGCACCGCTATTGATCAGTGCAACGCCTTCGTCATAGCTCTTCACGCGCACGATAGAAAGGACTGGTCCAAAGATCTCTTCGGTATAGACCTTAGATGACGTTGGAACCTTGTCGACCAATGTTGGTGCAAGCCAGAAACCATTGGCATCGCCATCAACCGTTGGGTTACGGCCATCGACAACAACGGTTGCGCCATCTTTCTCGGCAATATCGATATATGAGGCGACCTTGTCGCGGTGTTCACGGGTAACAAGTGGACCCATATCGCAGCCGCGGCGACCATCACCTGTGCGCAGTTTGCCCATACGTTCAACAATCTTTGGAATCAACTTATCTGCAACGGGTTCAACGGCAACGACAACTGAGATAGCCATGCAGCGCTCGCCCGCGCTACCAAACCCTGCATTGATTGCAGAGTCTGCAACGAGTTCAAGATCGGCATCAGGTAAGACCAACATATGGTTCTTTGCCCCACCTAGCGCTTGAACACGCTTGCCTGTGCGAGATGCGCTCTCATAGATGTATTTAGCAATCGGAGTAGAGCCAACGAATGAGATGGATTCAACGTCAGGGCTGTTGAGAAGTCCATCTACTGATTCCTTATCACCATTGAGAACATTAAACACACCATCAGGTAGTCCCGCCTCTTTCCAGAGCTTTGCAACCCACATTGATGCAGATGGATCTTTCTCAGATGGCTTAATGACAACTGTGTTTCCGGCTGCGATTGCAATAGGGAAGAACCACATCGGAACCATTGCAGGGAAATTAAATGGACTGATGATTCCTACGACGCCAAGAGGCTGACGTGTTGAGTAGACATCAACGCCGGTTGAAACATTCTCTGAGTAGAAACCTTTAAGTAGGTGGGGGATACCAGTTGCGAATTCAACAACTTCTTGACCACGAGTGATTTCACCGAGTGCATCAGAGAGAACTTTGCCGTGTTCGCTGGTGATGATTTCTGCCAATTCACCTTTACGAGAGTTCAGAAGTTCGCGGAAGGTGAAGATAATTTG
>WLJF01000050.1 GCA_009701945.1 Actinomycetota bacterium | reverse complement strand
TCCACGCAGCAACGAAGTCCTTGATGAATTTCTTCTCAGCATCGTTACTTGCATAGACCTCAGCAAGGGCGCGTAATTCAGAGTTTGAACCAATGACTAGGTCAGCACGGGTTGCACTCCACTTAACTTTTCCGCTCTTGCGATCATGTGCTTCAAAGAGGTTGTTATCACCTGACTTGGGAGCCCATTGGTATTTGATATCTAGGATATTGATGAAGAAATCAGTACTCAGAGTCTCTTTCTTATGAGTTAAGACACCTGTCTTTGAACCATCGTGATTTGCACCAAGTACGCGCATTCCACCCAGTAGGACTGTGACTTCAGGAGCGGTGAGCCCCAAAAGCGCTGCGCGATCAATGAGGAGTTCTTCAGCGCTTAGTGATTGTCCGGCACCTAGATAGTTACGGAATCCATCTGCAGTTGGTTCAAGAACGGCAAAGGATGCAACATCGGTCTGCTCTTGCGTCGCATCAGTGCGACCTGGCGTGAAGGGCACCTTGATGTTAAAGCCTGCATTATCAATTGCCTTTTCGATTGCAGCAGCTCCAGCAAGAACGATGAGATCTGCAAGTGAGATCTTCTTCTTTGCTCGCTTATTAAATGTTGTCTGAATCTTCTCAAGAACTTTAAGAACCTTGGCAAGCTCCTTAGGATTATTGACAGCCCAACTGCGTTGTGGCTCAAGGCGAATACGAGCTCCATTTGCACCACCGCGCTTATCTGTTGCTCGGAAGGATGCAGCAGATGCCCATGCAGTAGTAACCAGTTGAGCGATGGTCAGATCACTCTTGAGAATCTTCTTCTTCAGTGATTCTGCATCTGCCTTTGAGATTGTTGTTTTGGGAGCTGTTGGAAGTGGGTCTTGCCAAATCAATTGCTCCTTAGGAACTAGAGGACCGAGGTAGCGAGCGATTGGTCCCATATCGCGGTGGGTGAGTTTGAACCATGCACGTGCAAAGGCATCGGCAAAGGCATCAAGATCTTGTGCAAAGTGACGTGAAACCTTTTCATAAGCAGGATCCATTCGCATTGCAAGATCTGTTGTGAACATAACGGGAGCATGTGTGACGCCCTTGAGATGTGCATCAGGAACAGCCTTTGCTGCAGATTCATCAGTTGGGATCCACTGTGTTGCACCTGCTGGTGACTTTGTCTGCTTCCACTCATACTTAAAGAGAGTCTTAAAGTAGGTGTTATCCCACTTTGTTGGAGTCGGAGTCCAAGCACCTTCAAGGCCGCTAGAGATAGTTTCTGCGCCATTGCCCTTGCCATTGCTGTTCTTCCAGCCAAGGCCCATCTCCTCTATTGGTGCACCTTCTGGTTCTGCGCCAACATACTTTCCAGGATCTGCAGCGCCATGTGCTTTGCCGAATGTGTGACCACCTGCAATGAGTGCAACTGTTTCTTCATCATTCATCGCCATGCGAGCAAAAGTTTCGCGGATATCTTTTGCAGAAGCTAAGACATCTGGATTTCCATCTGGACCTTCAGGGTTTACATAGATCAAACCCATTTGAACTGCAGCAAGAGGATTTTCAAGTTCACGATCTCCGCTATAGCGCTCGTTGGTAAGCCACTCTTGTTCTTTGCCCCAATAAGTCTCATCTGGCTCCCAGACATCTGCACGTCCGCCACCGAAACCAAAAGTCTTTAGCCCCATTGATTCGAGTGCGCAGTTACCTGCAAGGATCATGAGATCTGCCCATGACAAACTCTTTCCATACTTCTGCTTAATCGGCCATAAAAGTCTGCGTGCTTTATCAAGGTTGACGTTATCGGGCCAGCTATTAAGAGGTGCAAAGCGTTGCATTCCTGCACCAGCACCGCCACGACCATCGTATGTGCGATATGTGCCTGCGCTGTGCCATGCCATGCGGATGAAGAATGGACCGTAATGTCCATAATCTGCAGGCCACCACTCTTGTGAAGTTGTCATCAGCTTTTCAATATCTTTCTGCACAGATTTGATATTGAGTTTCTTAAATTCTGCTGCGTAATCAAAGTCTTTATCCATTGGATCAGATGCTGTTGTGTGGCTACGTAAGACTGTGAGGTCTAAGTGGTTTGGCCACCAATCAGTGTTGTAGGTGCCCTCTTTATTGAGCTTGCTACCTGTATATGGACACTGGGCTGCTGAAGTCTTTGATTCTGTAGTCATGCCCTAAGGCTAATGAATTTAGGAGAAATTGCTAACCGAAGATTTCAATACCGATAGGCAGATGGTCACTCACCCCTGTTGGCGCGAAGTTCCTCACAGAATATTCACCGAAGGCGAGGTCGGGTGAGAGGATGTAATCAAATTGGATCTTGCCGCCCCAGCTGGGATAAGTGTTCTGCGTGACTAGTGATTTCCACTTTGATGCCACAACAGGCAGATTCTTTGGCAGGTTGAGATCTCCAAGAACTATGGCGCGAGTCCCAGTCGACTCTGCAATCTCAAGTGCCCACTTTTTCACGCGTCGTAATTGCGCAAGATTAAATCCTGGAACAAAGGAGAGATGGGTATTAACAACGGTAAATCCATTTTCTAGAACTGCAGCCAGTGCAAGACGTGGTTCATCTTTGACATAGATGAATCGTGGTCTTCCTTTTCCGGTTTCATCACCAGGAACAATGAGAGGTAGTCCTAGTGGTGAGTTACCGAGATTAAGTCGATGCCAACTAAAGACAGGAATCTTTGAAACGATTCCAATTCCATAACACTCATGCATTAATTCCGAGTGTGAAGAAGTATTGGAAATAATTTCCGGTTCATCTTCGTGCTTCTTGCGCCAACTCTCACCAGGTGTTCCAATAACACTTGCACCCATTGCCCAATCTCGAGCTGCGATGCTGTCTGCAATATCGCGCATCTGTGGTCGCGACTTAGAACGCGGTAAGAAGTGATCAACTTCTTGAAAGGCGAATACATCGGATTCAAGAGATTCGATGGCGCGCTGTAGCGCCTCTGGATCGGCGCTGTCTTGCGGGGGGATAGCCATTCCATGCAGGAGATTCCACGAGGTGATGCGCACCCCCACAGACTAGTAACCTGCACCTGTGAGCGCGATACATCAGCACCCTTCCCATATAGATCGCGCCGGAGAGCTACGCACTAATCAAGTAACTCTGGATACTTTGTGGCAGAAGGCAAAGATTGCTCATATTGCAGGTAGCCGAATTGCATCTGTCGATGAAAAGCTCAGCTTTGCTTCAGCTAAAGAGATTCAGGCATTGATTGACTCTGGAAAATTTACAGAAGGCTCTCGCTACTTCTTAGGCCTCGATCTTGCAGATCGCACCCCGTACTTTGTCTGGGATACACAGTGGGTCGGTGAAGTATCTGATGAGAAAAAGAGCGAAGGCTTCACAACACTGCGTGAAGTTGGCGCACAACTTTCTCCCCTTGAATTTGAACTGGCACTGCATGCAACAGCGCTCAGTAATTGGCATAGGGCGCATCCACGATGCCCGCGTTGTGGTGGGGCAACACGAGTCGATCTTGGGGGAGCTGCGCGTTATTGCGATGCAGATCAGAGCCAACATCATCCACGCACAGATTCAGCAGTCATCGTTTTGATTAAGGATCGCGCAGATCGCATCTTGCTCGGACATCAACCAGTATGGCCTGAAGGACGCTTCTCAACTTTTGCAGGTTTTCTTGAACCCGGTGAAACCTTTGAACAATGTGTTTCTCGCGAAGTATTTGAAGAATCAAACATCACTGTTAGTGAAATCAAATACTTAGGCTCTCAACCATGGCCATTTCCTGCAAGCATCATGATTGCCTTTGAAGCAGTCACGGATAATCCAGATGATGCAAAGGGCGATGGTGAAGAGATCACTGATGTGAAATGGTTTAGTCGGGATGAACTTAAAGCTGCTGCCAAGGATGGTTCACTCCTACTTCCACCAACAATTTCAGTTGCACGCAAGATGATTGAAGGCTGGCTCGGTGAAGTAGCAATCGGTGGCGAAACGTGGCGATAGAAGATGAGATTCTTGCAGCTCTAGATCCTGATCAGCGCGCTGTGGCACTGGCATCTCGTGGTCCTGTCTGCGTTATTGCAGGTGCTGGAACTGGAAAGACTCGCGCAATTACTCATCGCATTGCCTATGCCGCAGCAATTGGAACGATGGATCCGCAGAAAGTATTGGCGCTGACTTTCACAGCAAAAGCTGCAGGTGAGATGCGCGCGCGACTTCGCTCATTAGGTGTTCCCACCGTTGCAGCACGCACAATTCACTCTGCAGCCCTGAAGCAACTTCTCTATTTTTGGCCTTCAGTATTCGGTGGTCGCACACCAGATCTCATCACAACCAAGACAGGTTTTCTTACAGAGGCGATTAATCGTGCGGGCTTAAGTGATTCTGTGCGAGCAACCAATCGCGAACTTATGCGCGATATTGCATCAGAGATTGAATGGGCCAAGGTCTCTCAAGTTGCTCCCAGTGATTATGTGGATGAAATCTCCAAACGCATGCAGAAACCACGCGTATTACCTGAGCAGATGGTGCAGATCTACACTGCATATGAATCTGTCAAGAAACAAGAGTTGGCAATCGATTTTGAAGATGTACTACTCCTGTGTGCTGCGATGTTGGAGGAAGAGCGTGAAGTGCGCGAGAGAGTGCAAGATCAGTATCGATACTTCACTATTGATGAGTATCAGGATGTCTCGCCAGTGCAGCAAAGACTGATTAATGCCTGGCTTGGAAAGCGCAATGACATTTGCGTTGTGGGAGATCCTGCACAAACCATCTACTCATTTGCTGGAGCTACTCCGGTATTCCTTAATACCTTCACGCAACGTTTTCCTGATGCTGAAGTAATTCGTCTGAGCACTGGATATCGATCCACTCCAGAAATTACCTTTGCAGCAAATGCCCTCCTGCGTCACGGTGCCATGGGACAAGAACTCGTTGCTCAAAATGAACATGGCACTCAACCAAGCGTCGTTGGCTACTCTGATGAGGCAGCTGAAGTAAATGGCGTGCTCTCTGAGATCACTGAGCTTTTAAGTAGTGGAACACCACCACATGAGGTTGCCATCTTGGCTCGAACAAATTCACAGCTCAAGAGCGTTGAACGTGCCATGCAGAAAGTGAACTTGCCCTATCAAGTGCGCAGCACCGAGAGGTTCTTTGATCGCAGAGAGGTTCGAGATTTCTTAAGTGAAGTTCGTAAGGCATCTGTTATTCCTGCTGAAGGCCAAGGATGGATTGATGAACTGCGCACGCTTGCACAACCCTATTTAACGGGTGAGGCAATCGATGGAATTGCAGCTCTTCTGCATTTAGCTCGCGAGCTTGATAGCGATGAGAATTTCACACCGAAAACTCTGCGCGGATACTTGCGTGAAGTCGAAGATCGCGTGCAGCAAAATAATCCACCAACGATGCCCGTGATCACCCTTGCAACGCTGCATGCAGCAAAGGGACTTGAATGGGAGCGGGTCTTTTTGATCGGCGCATCTGAGGGGCAATTACCCGTCTCTGATGCATCCATTGATGAAGAACGACGCCTGTTTTATGTGGGAATTACGCGTGCCAAGGCTGATTTACATATCTCCTACCGCAAGAGCCCCAGCCCATTCCTGCGTGAATCCGGGTTACTCGCCAGTTCATAGGGGATTTAATTAACTTGCCAGAATTCATAGGGCTCGCGTACCCTTGGCACTTCATCGAATAATCGATGATTGATAACAGGAGGCGTTGAGATGAATTCAGTATTCACTTCAACAACAGCAGGCGCACGCGCTGCTGTTCCTTCTGCTGCTCATACAACCTCAACAGCCACAGCTAAGCGCACTCATAAGCGCGCAGCTTGGCCCACAGCAAC
>WLJF01000005.1 GCA_009701945.1 Actinomycetota bacterium | reverse complement strand
GCCTTCAACATCGGCGAGATAGACAATGATGCGAAAATCTTCTGGAATTTCTTGTAGCGCACGTTTGATATCGCTATCAGGCAAGTTCTCTAGAGCCTCTTGCTCCGCAGATTTTCCTTGATCGCTAGTATGAGATTGAGCTTCTGCCACTTGCCAATCTTCAAGCTCATTATTTGCTATCTGCGGTTGTCGTTGGCCTTTGCGATAGGTATTGATAAATGTTGTTGTCAGCACTCGATAGAGCCATGCACGCAAGTTTGTTCCTTCTTCAAATTGATGGAAGGAGGAGAATGCTTTGAGATAAGTATCTTGGACCAGATCGCGCGCATCTTCTGGATTCTTTGTATAGCGAAGTGCTGCTGCATATAACTGATTTGTGAACACGAGAGCATCGCGCTCAAACCGAGTGGTGCGATCGGCAGCGCTTTCGAGAACTAAATCTTTCGAAGTCATCAAAGTTAGGTTATCTCAAAAAAGTGTCTCTGGCGCTCCGAGCTCAATGGGAATAATCAGCTCAGGGCCGTTGTTAGCAACTATGTTCACTCTCGAAGAGACGGGTGTGGCAATCAGTCCTGCATCGGGGTCTGCAATATTCATCATCTTTATCAGGCGATTGATATCGCGTGACTCTGGATCGAGCCAAGAATCCCAACGCTCACTCGGCATAAACACCGGCATGCGGCTGTGAATGGTTGCAAGTTCTCCTACTGCTTCGCGAGTGATGATTGCAGCGCTCTGAATTACCTGACCCTTTTCGCTCTGCCATGAGCTCCAGATGCCAGCGATAGAAAGTTGTTTGCCATCCTTATTGGAAATATAGAAAGGTTGCTTGGGTGGATATTTTCCAAGTGATGTCGCCCATTCGTAATATCCCGTGGCAGGAATTAAACATCGAGATGTTCTGAATGCATGTCGAAAAGTTGGCTTCTCATGAATTGATTCACTGCGCGCATTGATGGCATGCGATTGTGAAGCACGAGCATCGGCAAACGACTTTTGCCAAGGAGCGATAATCCCCCATGATGCGGAGTCAAGAATTCGCGAGTCGGATTCATTGCGGATGATGTAAATATCGTTAGTGGGCGCGATATTCCAATTCAGAGGAAGTGATTGATCAAGAGTCGAACCAGCTAAATCAAAGGATTCAACAATCTCCTCGGCGCCAAGTGATTGCGCATATCTACCGCACATATAGGCAATCCTACGTGCTGCTTGAACCGTTAGACTTCGCATATGACAGCACACGAACTCTGGTCCGCGCCTTTTCGCGGACGTAAGCCAGTAATTTCTCGTGTCACGATTCCTGGCTCAAAGTCAGTAACAAACCGAGCTCTCATTCTTGCTGCGCAAGCAAATTCTCCATCCACACTTCGCAGACCTTTGGTTTCACGAGACTCGGAATTGATGTCTGCAGGACTTCAGGCGATGGGCATTTCAATTACTGGAAAAGATGAGTGGGTTGTAAACCCTGCCGCTTTGCGAGGACCAGCAAGAGTTGATGTTGGTAATGCAGGAACTGTGATGCGTTTTCTCCCTCCACTTGCAGCACTTGCACAGGGCGATATCTCCTTCGATGGAGACTCTCGTTCCTATGAACGCCCACTTGGCCCTGTAATTAAAGCTCTTGAGGAACTCGGTATTGAAATTGAACATGAAGGTCGTTACTCACTGCCGATGGTGATTAAAGCAAAGGGATCTATTCCTGGTGGGGAACTAATCATTGATGCAAGTGCTTCAAGCCAATTCTTATCGGCTCTTCTTCTAGTTGCACCCAGTATGAAGAATGGAATTACTGCTCGACATCGCGGTGGCTCACTTCCTTCTATGCCTCATATCGATATGACTGTGCAGATGTTGCGAGATTTCGGTGCAGTGGTGCATGTAGATAAAGAAGAGCAGAGTTGGAAAGTCGAACCTGGAGTTTTGCATGGTCAAGATTTCGTCATCGAACCAGACTTATCTAATGCAGCGCCATTTATGTCTATCGCCATGGTCTGTGGTGGAAGTATCACTATCGCAGATTGGCCCAAGAGCACCACTCAACCTGGTGATCAACTTCGTGACATCTTCACACAGATGGGTGCGCAGGTGAATTTCACTTCAGATGGTTTAACTCTGACCGGTGGTAACTCCATCCACGGAATCGATATCGACCTTCATGATTTCGGTGAGCTCACTCCTTCTATTGCCGCCCTTGCTGCCCTTGCTGATTCACCATCGCACCTACGCGGAATTGGACACTTGCGTCTTCACGAAACAGATCGCCTAGCGGCTCTTACCCGTGAAATTAACTCACTTGGTGGCAACGTTGTTGAAGATGAGACTGCACTTCACATTACGCCTGCGACTCTTCATAGCGGAACTTTTCATACCTATGAAGATCATCGTCTAGCAACAGCAGGTGCGGTGATTGGTCTGGTCGTTCCTGATATTCTTGTTGAAAATATTGCAACAACACGTAAGACCCTGACTGATTTCCCAGGGCTTTGGAATAGTTTGGTTCTATGAGTCCACGCGAATACGACGAATCGGATGCACGTATCCGCCCTTCTCGCACCACGCGTAGACGCACCAAAGATCGACCTTCTCACTCAGATTCCATTACCGCATTTGTCACCACAGTAGATCGTGGCCGCACAACATGCGTCACAGATGATGGTTTAGTCATTACCGCCATGAAAGCTCGTGAGCTTGGCCCGAAATCTGTCGTCGTTGGTGATCTCGTTGAAATCGTGGGGGATGTAACGGGTACTGAAGGCACTCTTGCTCGTATCGTTACCGTGAATGAACGTACTAATTCCTTAAGCCGCACAGTTGATGATGCCGCCCGTGTTGAGCGCACAATTGTTGCCAATATTGATCAACTGCTCATTGTTGTTGCATCAGCAAACCCTGAACCGCGACGAGGACTTATCGATCGCTTTTTGGTGAGTGCCTTTCATGAATCGATTAAGCCAATCATCGTTGTTACCAAAGTGGATGTTTCACCAGTTCCAGATTTTATTAAAGAGTATGCAGCACTTGGTGTTGACATCATCACAACTTCATCAAAGAGTGAAGCTCGCGTTAAGGATGTCGAAGCAATTCTTAAAATTCTCGATGACAAGATTTCGGTTTTAGTTGGGCACTCAGGAGTTGGAAAATCAACACTTATCAATGATTTAGTACCGGAGGCCCAACGCATGACGGGTGATGTCAATGATGTCACTGGCCGTGGTCGCCACACTTCATCTAGTGCAATTGCACTGCCCTTAATCAATGGGGGCTGGATTATCGATACCCCTGGAATTCGCGCCTTCGGACTGTCGCACCTGAATAAGGATCGCGTCATCGAGTCTTTTCCCGATATTTATCAAGTGATACAAACTTGTATGCCGAACTGCTCACACCACGAAGCATCCTGTGCACTCAATGCCTGGATTGAATCTGATTCTGCGCTGAAGAGTGAACGATTGATTAGAGTCACAAGTTTGCGCTCTCTCTTAGAAGTCAAGCCAGTGAGCGACGAGCAGTAGACTCGCACTATGAGCACGCGACGTGGTGAAGACCTCGCTCTCGCCCACCGATTAGCTGATGCGGCAGATGCAATTACCCTTTCGCGTTACCAAGCAATCGACCTCACCGTCACAACAAAACCAGATAACACACCTGTGACAGATGCAGATAAGTCGGCAGAAGATGCAATCCGCTCATTACTTCATGCACACCGCCCCGATGATGGAATCGTTGGCGAAGAATTTGGTACTGAAGGAACAGAGAAGAATCGCTACTGGGTTATCGATCCTATTGATGGCACTAAGAATTTCTTGCGTGGAGTTCCCACATGGGCCACTCTGATTGGATTGATTGAAAAAGGCGAAGATGGAATTGAGCGCGTGATCGTTGGAGTTGTCAGCGCACCTGCACTCTTTCGACGTTGGTATGCACTCGAAGGTAGTGGTGCCTTTGTCAGAGTAAATGGCGAAGTGCCGAAGAGAATTAACGTCTCCTCAATTGCAAAGATTGAAGATGCATCTATTTCTCACTCCGATTTCATCGGGTGGGGCTCACGTCTTGCGCCATTTCGCGCTCTTATGGATAAGGCTTGGCGCACACGAGCACACGGAGATTTCTGGTCACATATGTTGGTTGCAGAAGGAGCTGTCGATATCGCAGTCGAACCTTCGCTTGCTCTCTGGGATATGGCGGCTCTGGACATTATTGTGCGCGAAGCAGGTGGGCGATTTACCAATGTTGATGGTGTCGATGGATCCCTCGGCGGAAGTGGACTTTCTACCAATGCAGCACTGCATGACTATGTGGTGAATGCTCTTAAAGTAGCTGGTTAAGGAATCCATGAAAGATTTTCAAGCGCAAACCTACACAGTTGCTGGAATGACTTGTTCTTCCTGTGTAAATAGTATCGAGCGTGCTCTCAATGAAATAGATGGAGTCACAGCATCGGTTAATTTTGCATCAGAGACCGTTCACATTATCGCTCCTTCAGATCTTTCATCTGATGTTGTGATAAAGAAAATCAAGGCTGCTGGATACAGCGCAACTCTTTTAGAAAATAGTGCAGATCCAGCACTTCATCGTAATGGGGCGGCACGCGCGCTGATCTTTGCAATAGTTTTTGCAATTCCATCTATTGCTATTTCCATGGTGATGAGTTGGCATCAACCTATTAACGATTGGCTCCTCTCAATCTTCAACAACTACTCAATCCCTCTTCCACCGCACGCACACCATCTCTTTGCATCATGGCTCGTACTCACGATTAGCACACCTCTTGTCTTGGTCGTGGCCTTTCCAATCCATCGTGCTGCAATAAGAAATATTTTGCATCCAACGATGGACACACTGATTTCACTTGGATCACTAAGTGCTTATATTTGGTCTATTTACGCAACATATACAAATCAAGGTGATGTCTATACCGAAGTGGCTGCAGGCGTTCTCCTCTTTGTAATTCTTGGCCGCTACCTTGAGACTCGAGCAAAGCGAAGTGCGGGAAGTGCTCTCGCTACTCTCTTGGCACTTGGTGAGAAGGAAGTTGCCGTCCTTCGCAATGGCACGGAAGTACTTATCCCTGTTTCACACTTAGTGATAGGCGATGAATTCGTGGTCAAACCTGGTGCTCGCATTGCAACAGATGGCATTGTGATCTCAGGTCAGAGCACGGTTGATAACTCCCTCATCACTGGCGAATCAAAACCAGTTGAAATTGCACCAGGAATGACTGTGATTGGTTCGGCGCTTAACAACAATGGCCGCATTATTGTGCGCGCGACTCGTATTGGTAGCGACACAGAACTAGCGCGAATCACCTCGATGGTTGTGACAGCACAAGGAGCAAAGGCTCCTATCCAAGCACTTGCCGACAAGATTGCATCTATCTTTGTTCCGATTGTTACTGTTCTTGCGATTGGAACTTTTGAAGGCTGGTATTACTTCGGGAATAAGTCTCTGACATATTCAATTTCTACAGCGATTACTGTTCTCGTCATTGCATGTCCTTGCGCACTAGGGCTAGCAACACCCGTGGCATTACTTGTGGCATCAGGTCGCGGAGCACTTCGAGGAATTGTTATCCGCCATCCACGAGTCCTGGAAGCATCACAATCCATCGATACTGTAGTTCTCGATAAGACCGGAACTCTGACAGACGGTGCGATGAAGGTTCAACAAGCATCTATTCCAGTATCTGCTCAGAAGGTATTGGGGCTCTCCTTTGCATCCATCCTTACTGAGAAGAACGTTCTCTCCTCAACTCTTGCGCTAGAGAGTCAGAGCGATCATCCGGTTTCTCAAGCAATCACTTCTTATTGCATCTTACGTAGCGCTGACCAGTTGCCGGTTACTGAATTCACTCAAACACCAGGTGTGGGAGTTGCAGGACGTGTGCGTATCGGAGATAAATCACCAGTTGTCATTATCGGCTCCCCTGACTCTGTTGCACACAGTTGTGTTCCTTTTGATCTTCAAATTCAACAGGCAATACGTGATGCCCAAGCACACTCCCATGCAGTATCAGTACTCGCATGGGATGGCGTAGCTATTGCAGTATTTGCAGCAGGTGATGTGATTAAGGCTGATGCTGCGGCGACGATTACCGCACTCCATAACCAAAGCATTGATGTTTGGCTACTCACTGGAGATAACCCAGAAGCGGCTGCTCAAGTTGGCGCACTGGTAGGAATCAACTCTGATCGCATCATCGCTTCAGCTAAACCTGAAGATAAATTATCTAAAGTTTCGGCTCTGCAATCTGAAGGAAAGCATGTCTTAATGGTGGGAGATGGCATCAATGATGCAGCAGCTCTTGCTCAAGCAGATCTGAGTATCGCTATGGGAACGGGAACAGATACAGCCATTGCAACAGCAGATATCACCATCATGCGCCCTCAATTGATGAGCATTCTTGATTCGCTCGCACTTTCAAAGCGCACGCTGCGCACCATCAAAGTGAATCTAGGATGGGCATTTGCCTATAACGCTATTGGAATACCTATTGCAGCGATGGGATTGATGTCGCCGATGTATGCAGCTGCAGCGATGGCGATGAGCAGCCTCTTTGTTGTGACTAATTCCTTGCGGATAAAGTGAAAAAGGCGCCTATATAGGCGCCTTAATCTTTTGGTAGCGGGGGCAGGATTTGAACCTACGACCTCTGGGTTATGAGCCCAGCGAGCTACCGAGCTGCTCCACCCCGCGTCGGAAGTGCAAGTGTAGAGCGAGCCAGCTACTTCTACCAAATCGGTGAAGTTTGTACTGAATTACTTACGTGATTGTGCAGCAAGTGCTGCAGCAATCGCTGCCTTAAGTCGATCTTGTGCACGACCGTATGCAGCGAAATCACCCTTTGCGAGAGCAGCTTGTCCATCAGCAATTGCTTGCTTTGCACTTTGAAGTGCACTTGCTAGATCTGCTGAACTATTTGAAGTTGTTGGATTTGCTGCAGTTGAATTTGTTCCGGAGTTTCCACCGAAGACTTGATCGAGTGCACCCTTGAGCGAACTATCAAATCCGATTACATCACCGAATGAAACCAACACTTTCTGCAAGAGAGGATATGCAGATGAGTTTGCTGTCGCACGAACATAGACAGGTTGCACATAAAGCAGACCATTTCCAACAGGGAGTGTGAGTAGGTTTCCAAGAACTACATCAGAACCACCCTGACGTAAGAGCGAGAGCGCATTGGCAACTTCAGGTTTTGCTTCAAAGTTAGAGGCAACCTGAGATGGTCCTGCGATGTTAGTACTGCGTGGAAGCTGCAAGACGGTGATCTTTCCATAATCAGGACCTGCAGTTGAATTCACTGCAGCAAATGCAGAAAGGTTTTCACGACCGCCACGAGGAACAAATGGTGTGGTGAGAGAGAAGGCTGGAGATGCAGCACCTGGCATCTGTAGCGTCAAGTAATACGGAGGTTGTGCTCCTGCATTAGCTCCGAATGTTGATGGGTCACGGGGCACTCTCCAGAAATCTTGTCCACCGTAGAAGGCAGCTGCACTCTTGACGTGATACGAACTCAAGATATCGCGCTGCACGCGGAACATATCCTCTGGATAACGAATGTGCTCAAGCAAGCCCTTAGAAATAGAGCTCTTTGGCTTTACTGTATTTGGGAATGCCTTCATCCATGTCTGCAAGACAGGATCTTTTGCATCCCATTGATACAAAGTAACTGTTCCGTCATATGCATCTACAGTTGCCTTTACTGAGTTACGAATGTAATTAACGGCTCTATTCGACTGCGCAGTAATGGATGCAGAGTTAGCTGTGAGTGCATCATTAGTTGCAGTTGCAAGTGATGTTGACTTTGAATACGGGTATCCGGCACTTGTTGTATAGCCATCGATAATCCAAGTGATTTTTCCATCTACTACTGCTGGATATGGATCACCATCGAGGGTGAGCCATGGAGCAACCTTTGCAACGCGCTCACGTGGTGAGCGGTTGTAGAGAATTTTTGAATCTGCATTGATTAAATTAGAGAGCAAGATTCTTTGCTCTCCATATTTAATTGCAAAGAGCGCCTTATTAACGAGGCTTCCAACAGGAACGCCTCCATTACCTGTGTAGGTGTAATTCTTCTGACCGTTTGCAGATGTGTCATCTGGGTAGTCGAATTCAACCGGTGAGTTGCTCTTCTTGCCACCGATAATGGAGTAATCAGGGACATTCTCACCAAAGTAAACACGGGGTTGGAATGTTCCGAGTCCCTTTGTTGGTGGAAGATCGCCAACTAGGAAGTTTGGCTTTCCATCTGCATCAACAGTATTTCCGTAGGCTGCAACGAAACCGAAACCATGTGTATAGACAAGGTGATCGTTGATCCAGTTACGGCTTGGATTGCCATCAATATTGAGTTCACGGACTGCAACTACTGCATCGCGAGAAACTCCATTGACGGTATAGCGATCAATATCTAGTGACTCTGGGAAGGAGTAGTAAGGCTTAATCTGCTGGAGCTGGCGGAATGTTGCTGAGAGAACATTCGGATCCATCAGACGAATATTTGCAATTGTTGCTGCATCTTTTGCGAGCTGTCCAGCGCTGGTGGACAAGGTTGCGTTGTAATCCTGCATCACCACCCCATTGAGGTCATAGGCAGCGCGGGTCGCATCGATATTGCGTTGGATGAAGGGCGCTTCCTTTGAAGATTCAGATGGCTTCACCTGGAACTGCTGTATCGCACCTGGGTAAATACCTGCGATAAGAACAGATGAGACAACCAAGAGCGCTGTTCCTGCAGCAGGCAGGATCCAAGAACGGCGAATGATATTTGCAAAGAAAAGCAGAGCACAGACAACTGCGATTGCAGAAAGTATTGCTTTGGCAGGAAGTGTTGCGTTGACATCTGTATAGGTAAGGCCGGTAATTAGCTTGCTCTCCTTCAGTGCAAGTGCATAACGATCGAACCAGTATGCAACAGCCTTAAGTAGAACGATGAGACCGAGAAGAACTGAGATCTGCACGCGAGCCGCAACCGTCGTGCGATCAGTCTGGACCTGAGTACGAATTCCGCCATACATGTAGTGAATAAATGCTGAAGCAAGCGTTGCAAGAACGAGCGTTGAAATAGCCCACCCAATAATTGCCTGCCACATTGGAAGACGGAATGCGAAGAATGAAATATCGAGACCAAACTGAGGATCTTTCACACCGAAATCAGTGGAGTTCTTAAAGAGCATCCATTCGCGCCAGAAGACCATTCCTGAAGTTCCGCCGAAATAGGCAAGTGCCAGAATAATTCCTAGAAATACCCAGCGACGAATTGGTTCTACTTGTGCACGAAGTCGTTCAAGACCACTTACTTCGATACTCGTTGGGACATAGAGCGGGCGACGCTTATATGCAAGAAATATATTGAGAGAAATCACAAGCGAGGTGATGAGACCAACAATCAGAAAGAGTTGAATCTTTGTGATTAGAACTGTCGACCAGACCGATGTGAAGTCAACTGATTTAAACCAGAGCCAATCAATATAAATGCCGCTGAAATATGCCACGATCGCACCGAGTGCGACCAAGATTGCTGCGGTAATAACTAATGGGCTGCGATTTCTATTCATGCTCCTAGGTTAGTGCAACCAGTTACGCCTCGAAAATTGGAATGGGGTGCCTTTCGAAGGTAGGTCATCGCTTCTTCGAGCGTGGAAACGGCCACCACGGAGATACCACTCACATTCTCCGGAATTTCTCCGCAATTTTCGCGCGAGGCAAAGAGCACAGTGGCACCTGCCTGCTTTGCTGCAATGATCTTCTCGGCAATACCGCCGATTGCGCCAACTTTGCCGTCGGCAGAGATAGTTCCAGAACCTGCAACTTTTCTTCCTTGCAAAAAATCTTCTGGTGTAAAGAAATCAATCAGACCGATGGAGAAAATCAATCCTCCACTTGGACCTCCAGTATCGGGAAGGGAAACTTTCAATGAACTATCAGAGAGCTTGGAAATATCCACTGTTGGAAAATTCTTTTTCAGATAATTCTTCGTCGCAGACATTGCATCGCTCTGTGAAAGCTTCATCTCACGAAGAGCTTTCTTCTCTTCTTTAACAGCTGTCGTATTTCGCTTATAGAAAGCTGAACGCGGGTATAGAACACATTCGGCACGTGCCCAACACCCAATTGCTTCAACTCCAAGAATCTTTGCATCGGCAGTGGAGACCCAAATGGAGAGAAGATAGGCCTGACCATGTGGCTTATAGGTCCTGATATCTGAGTTCTTTACCTGCAGCACTTTAGGAAAGAGAGGCGTGCCTTCACCTGGTTGAATCACTACAAAATTGACTGGTGTAACCAGCGGGATGAGAAAGAAGAGTGAGAAGAAGAGAGTCAGTAAACGCGGAGTCTTAGAGAAACGAAGCGCCATGGTGAGATTGGTACTTCCTACAGCAGAGAATCTTTATCTGGCTTGGCTTCAACTGATGGCGACTCAGTTATTTCTGCGTCACGAAATGAATCTTGAAAGCGTTGAAATTGCCCTACTGATCGAGATGTTTCAGATTCAAACTTTGACTTAAATTTAGAGACCCAGATGACATAGCCAATTGCACCGATAAGTCCTGCCGCAGGAACGACCCACCAGATAAGGGCCGCGAAGGCGCTTGATCCATCGAGTAACTCTATGCGGGACATGTAAAAAGCCTAGTGCTTATGGGAAGAAAGTGCCCACTCCGGTGGTTACACCCTGTAGATAGAATCAACCTGTTCTCATGCTGGCCCAACTTTTCTTAAGGGAGTAATAGATGTCACCTTTTGGATTCACACCTGATGAAGGTGATGAAGAGAACGGCAAGCCAGAAGACCTCAACGCCATGATGCGTCAGATGCAAGAGCAGATTCAAAAACAATTTGAGCAACTAGGAATTAATCCTGCAGGTTTCGTTAATCCCTTTGCAGCTTTTGCACAAGGTTCACAAGATGCACTTCCACAAGCAGTTGTCCGTGATACGGCTAAGAAATTTGTGCAGGCTCAAGGATCGCAACCTATTGGAACAAAAGATGTCACTGTCGTAGATAACGCCTTTGAAATTGCAGATCTCTGGCTCAATGAAGCAACTGTCTTTCCTGCAATCTCTGGCACATCATCACAGCGCTCGGTCAGTCGACTCGATTGGGTTGATGAAACCCTCGCAGGATGGCAGGCAACGATGGAGCCACTTGCCACAGGTCTCTCATCAGCGATCTCATCCCTTCTCGATGATGCGATGGCCCAACAATCACAAGATGTCGATTCTGGTGAAGCGATGGCAGGACCTATGGGCGCTATCGCAGGACTACTGCGCACCTTTATTGGTTCACTGATTGCTACCCAATTAGGCCAAGCAATCGGTGGAATTTCAGCAACAGCAACAGGTGCTCACGATGTGGGGCTACCCCTTCTCGACCCTGCGCGCCCACTGTTAATTCCGGAAAACATTGAGAAGTGGAGCGAAGATCTCGAAATTCCAAAGAGTGAAATCTATCTTTTCCATGCACTTCGTGAGGCAGCTGTAGCAAGACTCTTTGAATCAAACCCATGGCTTGTTTCCTATATTCGCAGCGCCATCGTTGATTATGGTCGCGGAATTCATATTGATATGGAAGCAATTCAAAGACAAGCTGAGGAGGCAATGCAGAATTTTGATCCTTCGCAGATGAACCCTGAATCAAATGAAAATTCTTTCTCCATCGCACTCAATAATGGAATTTTCACACCAGAGGAGACTCCGGCACAACGCGCAGCGCTCTCCAAGTTAGAGACAGCACTTGCACTAGTCGATGGTTGGGCCGATGAAGTCACAACTCTTGCAGCAGGTGAGCGACTTCCTGCACTTGCTCAACTTCGTGAAATGAATCGACGACAGAGAGCAACAAGTGCTCCATCACAACAACTCTTTAAAACACTGTTAGGCCTTGAAGTAACTCCCAAACTTGCACGAGAGGCGAGCGCTTTCTGGCAAAAGGTGCGCGAATCAAAAGATATTGCAGCCCGTGATCAAATTTGGAGTGGGATCTTGCCCAGCGCCGAAGAATTATTGGAACCTGAGAAGTTCTTAACGTCCTCTGAGATTCCAGATGACCTCAGCGGTCTGCTCTAAGTCACTTCAACTAAAGGGAAAAGAAAAGCGAAGTCCCCGGGCGCACATTTCGATATCAGCCTTCCCCTTGCTGATATCAAACGGTTATCCGAGGACTTCGTATGCGAAAAGTACGACGAATAGTGAGCAGAATCAAATAGAAAAGGCGAAGACACAAGAAAATTTTTCTGTCAAAATTTATCGATACATCTGTAAATAGTTGTCTTATCTAATACATTTCCTCAATGACTACTGGAGACTTTCAGCCAGAATTTGAAGAAGTCACTCTGCCTGGGGTCGATGAGGGTGAAATCCTTGTCATCCGCTCTGCTCGACGTAAGAAAAGCATCTCTGCCTATCGCCAAGGTGGTCGCATCGTCATCTCTATCCCTGCACGCTTGAGTAAAGCTGATGAACGCGCCATCGTTCCTGAGATGATCGCCAAGATTCGCAGCCAAGAGGAGTCCAAGACCCCCGGAGAGTCTGACCTGATCGCACGTATCGATCAATTGCTGACCGAACTTGCCCCAGAAATCACAGAACGCCCTGTCTCAGTGACCTGGAGAGCAATGAGAGAGCGTTGGGGCTCCTGCACCAGCGTTGATCGCTCAATCCGAATCTCTGACCGCCTCAAGCTTGCCCCTGACTACGCACTGGATTACGTCCTCTTTCATGAGGCAATCCACCTTCAATACTTCGACCATGGAGCGCAATTCACCGAGATGTTGGCCAGATTCGAGGATTCAGAGCTGGCAAGTGCCTATCTCGATGGATATGAGGCCGCTGAGAGGTCACTTCTCGCCCCTGTGGAGCTGGAGAAGATCTAGTCCAAATCCCTACGCACAATCTCCGCGTGGAGAGCGTGTTTTGAGCGTGAGCGGGAGTATCGTTCAAGCCAGTACACATGAGCGCCAAGCACATGGGTCGAACGGAGGCAAAAATGGCAGAGGTAGAGACATACAAGGGTGACGCTTATTGCGTTAAGTGCAAAGCCAAGCGTGATTTCGAGGGAACTGTAAAGATCTCAGACTCTGGTCGTCGCATGGCACAGGGCATCTGCCCAGTGTGTGGCACCAAGGTAAATCGCATTCTTGGCAAGAAGCCAGAATAAGTTTTACGTCACTCATACGTAGCAATAACCCTCGCCCTTAACGGGTGGGGGTTATTTCTTTTCTAGCGCACTTCCCTTTTCTAGCTCACCCTCACTACGCGTTGAGAGACCAACTGCAGCGCGTTGAGAAATAAGGGCTTACTGCACAGATTCACACCAGCGCTCGCATCGCTTAGCAATGGCGTGCCCACAATGCGCGGCTATGAGAACTTTAAAGCGCGGAATATCACTTTTTACCACCACTACACCTGAAGAGTATTTTCTCGGTACAAAATCGCGAGCAATTCGCATCTACACCTGCGAACAGAAAGTCATCGCTGAACATCTTGCTCGTGGAGTGGATGAGAACGATATTTCTCAGATCACAGGAGTATCCCCCATCGCAGTTCACAATCTGATGACAGAACTTGCACATGAGGCACTGATTGACATCTCACAAGGGGCGATCTCGCTGAGCGATCGATTTGTCTCAAAGCTCGACAACCGAGCAATAAAAAATAGTAAGCCCAATAGAGATGGTGCATACATCCAACTTCACAATCGCATTGCACCTGAACTTGAACAGAGCACCTGGATTACAGGTGTGACAGATACAGGAGTTGGAGTACTCAGTGCAAGACAAAATTACCTTATTGAAATTTCTGGCAGCAATAGAGTTGCCACTCTTCTCTTCACGCTCTTACTTACTAGTGGCTTCACCCAGGTGCGCTTTGCAGCAACAGGCAGGAACTCCACCATTGATGACCTAGATATAGGCGTCGATGGCATCGCATCCAGCGATTTTGGATTCTCTTTCATCAAAAATCGTGAAGAACGTCGACGCGATTACTCACTCTTTCCTCTTGATAAGGGCGCCAATTACTTAGATGAGGCATCTACTCCAGATCTTGCCATTGCATGTGGTGATATCGATCCTGAAAAGTTATCTCTATGGATGAGTTATGGACAAGCATTTATACATATCCCGCATCCACATGGAGGCAGTGCAGAAATTGGGCCGATTGTTATTCCTGGAAAGACACCATGCCTGCGGTGTGCACAATTAGCAGAAAGTGATCAAAGCGGTGTGATTGCAAGTCGTGCAATGAGCACTCATGAGAAGTTCGAATACCCACAGATTGCAGCTCATTTCATAGCTGCCACGGCAGCCTCACAGATAACTGCTTATTGCGATGCCATCACACTTTCAGAAGGAGAAGCTCTCAAAGGGCCCGAGATCTTTGGAAAAATCACTGTCATTGACTATCAAAGGCTTGCGCAACCACAGGTGGTGGCGATTACTCGCCATCCACTCTGTGGATGTGCTTTCTAATTCTTCTTACATCTGGCTTTCAATAAGTCGCGCAGCTGCAATCACCTGACGTGGTGGTCGTCCAGCACGACGCTTGCGTTCGATGATGACGCCATCTTCGATTAATTGCCCGCCCCATACGCCGCATGGCTCTTGGCGAGATAGAGCGCCATCAAGACACTTATTTCGCACAGGACATGTTCCGCAGAGCGCCTTAGCCTCGAGAACTCCCTGGTCTGTTTCAGAATAGAAGAGCTCAGGGTCTGCTAAATGGCATGGCAGGGTGAAAGCCTTGGCGTTGTCATATGTGAAAGTCACATCCTTCAAGCCAATCTTTTCGCCGTTATCTGCCCAGCCTGGTACCTGTAGTTCGCTGAAGAGAACTGTCATAGCTCTCACCTCTTCTCTCTGTTTCTAGACCTTTCGATCTATCTCGTTTCTT
>WLJF01000049.1 GCA_009701945.1 Actinomycetota bacterium | reverse complement strand
TTCAGTACTCAAAAAGGCAGCAAAGTTCGCGGGAGTTCTCTAACTTTTCACCTAGTAGACTTTCGCCTCTATTGGCCCCCGTAGTCCAATGGCAGAGACAGAGGACTTAAAATCCTTCCAGTATCGGTTCGAGTCCGATCGGGGGCACACTTCACAACCTTTTCTAAAACTTCACGCTCACTAAAAAGTGGAAATACTGGTGCTTTGCCGTATTTTAGGAACTGTACGGAGAGCCTTTCTTCGCACATATATAAGGAGAAATTAATGCGCAGTTCTAACCCAGTCCTTACCGGCCGTGGTTTCGCTCGTATCAAAGAAAGCACGACCACAAATTCGGATCTCAATACCCTCGAGAGCCGTCCAACATCTGCACCAATGTCGATTGACGATGTCGTCATCAAGACAGCTGGACTCTTTGCAGTCCTCGTTGCAGTTGGAGCATTTGCATGGCGTGCAAATAGCCCTGGTCTTGCACTTATCGGATTCATCGGCGGATTTATTCTCGCGATGGTCAACTCATTTTCTAAGAAAGTTCGCCCAGCTCTTGTCATTGCATATGCTGCTTGCCAAGGTCTAGCACTTGGAACTATCAGTGCAGTATTCGAAGCAACTTATCCAGGCATCGTAAGCCAGGCAGTTCTTGGAACTGCGTGTGCCTTCGGTGGAGTACTCCTTGCATATCGCAGCGGAAAGATTCGTGTAACACCTAAGTTCACACGCATCATGATGGGATCCCTCATCGGATACTTCGTCTTCGCACTCATCACAATGTTCACAGGTCGCCCAACAGGTGGTCTCGGACTTCTGATTGCTGTTGCTGCTGTTGGTCTTGCAACGATGTTTATCGTGATGGACCTCGATCAAATCGAAAAGGCAGTTGCAGCGCGCGTGCCACAAGAAGAGTCATGGCGCATGGCATTTGGCCTCATGGTTACTTTGGTCTGGTTGTATCTTGAAGTATTGAGACTGATCTCAATCCTTCGTAGCAACGACTAAAAGTTATTTACTAGATTGCCCGAGATGCGAAGCCCGCGTCTCGGGCAATTTTGTTGCCACAAGAACTGCAAGCGACATAAGAACAGCTGTTACTAAGAATGCAGGCCGATATCCATAATGGTCGGCTATAAAGCCAAGAATGATCGGCGCCACCATCGCGCCCGCATCGCCTGACATCTGAAAGAGGCCAATGACCTGGCCGCCTTTGCCTTCCAAAACATCTCCTACGATTGCAGATGGAGTAGTTGATAGAAAAGCTCCACCGAAGCCAACAATGACACTTGCTGCGATGAAGTGCCATGGCTTTGTTGTGAAGGCGAGAGCAATGATGAAGAGTGTGACAAAGGAAGTTCCGATCACGGCTGAGTAACGACGGCCATTGAGGTCAGATAGCTTGCCTGCACGTAAGAGGAATACCCCATTAATAATCGTTGTAATCGTAAATCCAAGCCCCATAAAGCTAGGAGTTACTTTGATTTCTTCCACCATAAAAAGCGGCAGGATTGAACGGCTCATTCCGAAGAGAACCCACGATGTAATGAAAGAGATGATGAGTGCGCTGCGATAAGGACTTAAGGCGAGAGCGGATTTGATAGTGATTGTCTCGCGCTCTTGAGTAGCGGTCGGCTTTGCAGCCAGAACTGAATTGCGTAAGAGGATGGCACCGGATGCACTTGCTGCAATAAGAAGGAAACCATAAATAATTAGCGGTGCACGCAGTGAAACAACGGAGAGTGCTCCACCGACCACGGGACCTGCCATCATGCCAACCAGAAATGATCCGTTATAGAGAGATTGGGCGCGGGCGCGGTGATCATCATCAACAGCTCGAAGCAGAATAGATCCAGCTGCAACAGAGAACATCGATGACCCAAAGCCACCAACTGCGCGGAAGATGAGCAGCTGCTCATAATTCTGAGCCATACCAGCTGCAAATGATGTGATGGAAACAAAGCCAATGCCAAATGAGTAGACAAGTCGCTCACCGAAGTGATCAACGAGTTTGCCGCTAATAAGGCCTGTGGCAAAACGCGCAAATGCGAATGCCGAAAGAATTGCACCTACTTGTGCGTTATTGACTCCGAAGGAGCGAGCAAAGAGCGGCAGTGTGGGGGAGATGATTCCAAAGCCCACCGCAACAAAGAAGGATGCGAAAACAAGAACACCAACCTCCCGCGGAAATTCCGCAAAGGGGTTGGTGAACTTATTTCTCACAGGTATGTAACTGAGCTCGGCTTAACCGAGCGCCTCGCCAGCTGCTTCATTACGAGCAGATGCATAATCAGCATTTGTTCGTAGTGGAGTCTCGCGAAGGAACAGCGCCACGATGAAGCCCACAGCAACAACTGGTGCTCCAACAAGGAAGACAACGTGGAAGGAATCAACAAATGCGTTGAGGGCAGTGATTTTTCCTTCTGGAGAAAGTGTTGCAATCGCTGCAGTGTTATTTTGGATTTGCTCTGCTTGTGCTGGATCAAAGCCAGATGTTGCAAGATAGTGGCCAAGACGGTTAGTCAAGATAGTTCCGAATGCTGCTGTTCCAAATACAGATCCGAGTGAACGGAAGAATGTATTGGAGCTTGTTGCAACGCCCATATCCTTGAAATCAACTGCATTCTGAAGTGCGATCACGATTGTCTGCATTGAAAGACCAAGGCCTGCTCCGACCATGATTGCATAGATAGAGAGCTCCCAATAAGGAGTATCAATATCCAGGCGAACCATTGCCACAAGACCGATGGTCATGATGGCAGTTCCGATGATTGGGAAACGCTTGTAATGACCGTGCTTGGTAATTGCCTTACCGCTATAGATAGAAGTTGAGACGATTCCAAGCATTAATGGAATTAGCTTCAGCCCGGCTTCAGTTGCTGTGTAGCCCTTTACGACCTGCATATAGAGAGGCAACATAACAATTGCACCGAACATACCTGCACCGATGATGGCACCAAGAATTGATGTCAAAGAGAAGGTGTGGTTCTTAAATAGTGTGAGAGGAATGATTGGCTCAACTGCCGTTGACTCCCACTTGAGGAAGAGAAGTGTGGTGAGCAATCCACTACCGAGGTAGGTGAGTGTCTTTGAGTCTGTCCAACCATCTTGTGGCCCATAGATAGAGACTGCAAGAAGGGTAAGAGTCACACCTGCAACCAGAAGAATGGCGCCGAGATAATCAATCTTATGTTCGCGCTTAACTTTTGGAATGTGTAGAACTGCTGAGGTAATGATCAGTGCTGCAATTGCAAATGGAATATTGATGTAGAAGATCCAGCGCCATCCTGTGATTCCAAGAATTGTTGAGCGGTCTGAGAAGAAACCGCCAAGGAGTGGACCTGCAACTGATGACAGACCCCAGACTGCACCGAAGTAACCCTGGTAGCGACCACGTTCGCGTGGAGGAACGATGTCACCGATGATGACGAAGGTAAGTGCCATCAAGCCGCCAGCTCCAAGGCCCTGCACGGCGCGGGTAGCGATGAGCTGTTCCATATTCTGTGAAGCACCTGCTGCAAGTGAGCCAATAAGAAATGTCACGATTGCAAACTGGAAGACAATGCGTCGGCCGTAGAGGTCAGAGATTTTTCCGTAGAGCGGAGTTGATGCAGTTGATGTAAGTAGGTATGCGGTGACGACCCATGTGTAGTGGTCGAGGCCGTTGAAGTCTTCAACGATGCTCTTTAAGGCAGTTGAGACAATTGTTTGGTCCAGGGCCGCAAGGAGCATTCCTGTCATGAGACCGCTGAGAATGATCATGATCTCGCGGTGTGAGTGTTCCTTCGAAGGCGCATTTTTTGTCATAGGGAGTAAGTTTACTCTGTGAAATCAGTTATCGCAGAGAACCTAGTTAAGACCTATGACAAAGGCAATGTCCGCGCACTTGATGGCCTGAGCCTTGATGTTGAAGAAGGCACCGTATTAAGCGTATTAGGCCCCAATGGTGCAGGTAAGACAACAGTTGTACGCATCCTTACAACGCTATTACGCGCAGATTCAGGTAGCGCAAGCGTTGCAGGCATCGATGTTATAAAGAATCCTGAGAAAGTCCGTGAAGTTATTGGTTTATCTGGCCAATATGCAGCAGTTGATGAAATTCTCACAGGTTATGACAATCTAGTGATGTTCGGTGAGTTGTATCACCTTGGTAAGAAACAAGCGGTTGTCCGTGCAAATGAACTCCTTGAACGATTCTCTTTAACTGAAGCTGCAAAGCGCCCCATCAAGACCTATTCAGGTGGAATGCGTCGCAGACTAGATTTAGCAGCATCACTCATTGTTAAACCAAAAGTTCTATTTCTTGATGAACCCACAACAGGTCTTGATCCACGTGGTCGCCAAGAGATGTGGGGAGTAATTCAAGAGCTCGTTAAAGGTGGCGTGACGTTACTTCTCACAACGCAATATCTTGAAGAAGCAGACCAACTAGCTGATGACATCGCAGTCATTGATACCGGCAAAGTAATTGCTCGAGGAACATCAGATGCCCTCAAGAAGCAAGTGGGCGGTGAACGCCTTGAAGTTGTTGTCGAACAAGTCCACGTTGCCAAGACGATGGAGATTGTTGCAGCAGTCAGCGGACATAAGGCAGCGCTCGATGAAGGCCTTCGCCTTATCTCAGCCCCAGTCTCAACAGGATCTGCTGCTCTCTTTGAAGTCCTCAAAGCACTCGATAGCGCAGGAATTCATGCACTCGATGTGGGCTTAAAGCGCCCATCCCTAGATGACGTATTCCTTTCTCTTACTGGGCATGCAGCGGAGGAGAAGAAGGAAGAGATTGCAGAAAAGAAGAGAGGCAGAAAATGAGCGCCGTCAATGACATCTACATCATCACCCGCAGACAACTCTTATTGCTAAGTCGCGTCCCAGAAGTTCTTATCTTCTCAACGATTCAGCCAGTGATGTTTGTACTTCTCTTTCGTTATGTATTTGGTGGCTCTATCGACACAGGCCAACCTGGTGGATATGTGCAGCTGCTGATGCCTGGCATCTTCGTGCAGACCGTTGCTTTTACCTTAGCGGGCACTGCTTCTGGCCTTGCTGAAGATATGAAGAAAGGTTTAATTGATCGATTTAGATCACTACCTATCTCACAATCCGCACTTGTCATTGGTCGAACTCTCGGTGACTCACTTCTGAATATCGTAGTTCTTGCAGTGATGGGTATCGCCGGATACATCGTTGGATGGCGTCCATCTGCAGGCCTTGCCAATGTCGCACTCGGTTTTTTATTCCTGCTCTTCTTCGGTTACGCACTCTCGTGGGTGGGAGTTCTTGTGGGACTTTCAGCATCGGATGCTCGCGTTGTGCAAAACGTCAGCTTTATTGTGACATTCCCACTCACATTCTTATCTAACGCATTTGCTCCAACAACAGGAATGCCACGGGCGCTGCAGTACTTCGCTGAATGGAATCCCGTCTCAACAATGGTGGCAGCATGCCGCGAACTCTTTGGACTTGAGAATCAATTTGGCGCAACTGCTGGATCTTTCCCGAGCGAGCATCCGCTCACAACATCGCTGATTTATATGCTCATTATTATGCTGATATTTATTCCGCTGAGCTTACGTAAATATCGCAACTACGCAGATTAAGAATTAAGCGTAGAACTCAGCCGCTTTAATCTCGACCTTGATTTCGCGACCGTTAGGTGCGCTATAGGAAACTGTGGCGCCAATATCTGCGCCAAGGACTGCGGCGCCCAGTGGGGATTTCTCAGAGTAAACATCGAGATCACCTGATGCGATTTCGCGAGAGCCCAGTAGGAACTTCATCTCATCTCCTGCAATGACTGCTGTGACAACCATTCCGGCGCCAACTTTTCCATCAGCACTTGCAGGCGGTGTTCCGATGTGGGCATTTTCTAACATCTGCTT
>WLJF01000048.1 GCA_009701945.1 Actinomycetota bacterium | reverse complement strand
GACGCGGATCGCCTTACCGGAATCACGAGTCCAAATCGATCCTGATAGACCAAATTCAGTCTCATTAGCCTTTGCAATCGCATCATCTTCACCATCGAATGTCATGACAGAGACAACAGGACCAAAGATCTCATCGTTCCATGACTTGGACTTGGTCGATGTTGGCAAGAGAACTGTGGGTGGTAACCAGAAGCCAGCACCACTTGGCGCACTTCCCGTAAAGGCGACAGGCTCATCGAGATATTTCTCAACGGAAGCCTTCTGCTTTGCAGAGATCATGGGTCCCATATCAGAAGTTGCAAGGGAGGGATCTTCAACGCGGAATTTCTTCACCGCAACTTCAAATGCTGACATGAATGTATCGAAGGCAGATTTTTCCACCAAGATACGAGAGCGCGCGCAGCAATCTTGACCAGCATTATCAAAGACAGCACCTGGTGCATTCGCTGCAGCCTTTTCAATATCGCTATCTGCAAAGATGACATTGGCGCTCTTGCCACCGAGTTCTAGAGTCACGCGCTTGACCTGATCTGCGCACCCAGCCATGATCGATTTTCCGACTTGCGTAGATCCGGTAAAGACAATCTTGCGCACCTTAGGGTGAGTGACAAAGCGAGCTCCGACAATAGATCCCTTGCCTGGAATCACGGTAAAGACATCTTTGGGAATACCTGCCTCAAGGGCTAACTCACCTAAGCGAATGGCAGTCATCGGTGTGTATTCCGCAGGCTTTAAGACAACGGTATTTCCTGCAGCTAGCGCTGGTGCAAATCCCCAACCAGCAATCGGCATAGGAAAGTTCCAAGGAACAATGACTCCAATAACACCCAGTGGTTCCTTAAAAGTAATATCGATTCCATTAGGCACTGGAATCTGCTTACCGAATAAGCGCTCTGGAGCTGCTGAGTAGTAATTTAAAACGTTTGCAACGTTATCTGCCTCCCACAGCGCATTACCGCGTGTGTGACCTGAGTTCTCGATCTCAAGGGCCGCAAGCTCTTCACGGTGAGCGCTGACAACGGATGCAAAAGAGCGCAACATCTTTGCGCGATCTCCTGGTGCCACATGGCGCCATGTATCAAATGCCTTATGAGCACGCTCAATAGCAGCATCTGTTGCTGCCTCATCTGCGAGCTCAATTGCTGTGACAACCTTTTCGGTTGCAGGGTTGATTACCTCATATACCGAGGACATATATTTAAAACCTTTCGAAGTTTCTAAAGAGCTCCCAGTCAGTGACTGCCTTGCCATATGCATCGAGTTCGACCTGTGCCATGTTGGTGTAATGGGCCTGCACTTCTGCGCCAAATACTGATTTCACCCATGCACTCTCAGACCACAACTTCTGTGCTTCAAGCATGGTCGATGGTACTCGCTCTGAATCAGAGGCATATGCGTTGCCCACAAAGGCATCTTCTAACTTCAAGTTGCGATTGATGCCATCAAGACCTGCTGCAATGATTCCTGCAACTGCTAGATATGGATTGACATCTCCTCCTGGAACACGATTCTCAAGTCGCAGTGACCCACCGTGACCAACAAGGCGCAGAGCGCAGGTGCGATTATCGCGACCCCATGCAATGGCAGTCGGTGCAAAGGAACCTGGCACATATCTCTTATAGGAGTTGATATTCGGTGCAAAGAGCAATGAAATCTCTTTCAGGTGTGCAATCTGTCCTGCAATAAATGATCTGCCCACATCTGATAATCCATGCTCTTTATCTTTATCATCGGCCATCACCATGCTGCCATCGAGGCCTCTGAATGAGCAGTGGATATGGGAGGAATTACCCTCCTTCTGATTTGGCTTAGCCATAAAGGTGAGCGCATATCCCTCTTGCGCTGCAATCTCTTTAGCACCGTTCTTATAAATCACATGGTTATCGCAATTAGAGAGCGCATCGCTATATTTAAATGCAATCTCATGCTGACCAAAATTACATTCACCCTTAACTGACTCAACTGTCATTCCAGCACCTGCCATACCAAGTCGTATGGTGCGCAGCAGCGGCTCAATACGTGAGCCGCCCATGATGGAGTAATCAACGTTATAGAGATTAACCGGAGTCAGATCGCGGTATGCCTTATTCCAGGCCTCTTCATAGGTATCGTGAAAGACAACAAATTCAAGTTCTGTTCCCACCATGGCAACCATTCCTGCATCGGCGAGAGCTTTGACCTGCTTGCGCAAGATCTGGCGAGGAGATGCCACCACATCGGTGCCATCGAGCCACTGCACATCAGCTAATAACATGACAGCACCTGGCTGCCAAGGAATCCTGCGCAGGGTAGAGAGGTCAGGAATCATGGCGAAGTCGGCATAGCCGCGCTCCCATGATGACATCTCATACCCTGCGACAGTATTCATATCTATATCTGCAGCAAGAAGGTAGTTACACCCTTCTGTGCCGTGCTTGAGAACTTCTTCTAGGAAGAAGGTCCCATGCACGCGCTTACCCACAAGGCGACCTTGCATATCGGTCATTGCAATGACCACCGTATCTATTGCACCAGATGCAATCTCGCTACGGAGCTCTTCAATTGTCATTGCAGCCACGAATATCACGTCTCTTTCAAGTAGGTAGTAGGTACAGAAAATGTATTGAGTTTTTTAGATAGTGCGCTTAGGTCCTGTGAACCACTTCTTAGCAGAGAGCTGCCACCAGAGCCACAAGATAATAAGTGCGCCACCTGTAACAAGCGGTGCGTAGTTCACAGATGTCCAGGTGAAGTCCTTATTACCTGGAGTACCTGTTGGAGTAAATGGCAAGATGAAGTAGATAGAGACAACAACAATCTCCGCTACTGCAAGTGTGCACATCCACTTGTACTTACTACCGAGAGTCCATGCACCTGGCTTAAATGAATCTCCAGCCTTCAAGCGAAGGTAGATAGGAATCAAGAAAGCGAGGTAGAGAGAGATCACGCAGACAGAGACCACTGCATAGAAGGCAGTTGGCGCACCTGTTGGTGATTTCCACAGTGCAGGAAGTGTCAAGACTGCTCCACCAACTGCAGATGCAATCACTGCGTTGAGTGGAACGCCTTGCTTATTGACCTTCTTCCACAAGTTTCCTCCGGGCACAGCACCGTCACGGCTAAATGCATACATCATGCGTGAGCATGAAGTAAGGCAGGCTGTAACGCAGAAGATCTGTCCCACAGTTGTAATGATCATGATCAACTTGAACTTCAAGCCAGTACCAAGGGCGCTAGCAAGAAGGGCAATAATCGATCCGCCACCATAAGGGTTGACCTCAGGGTCGAAGGAGTTGATGAAATCGGTATTTGTTGCCACATAAAGGAATGACATCAAGAGGATATATCCACCGATTGCTGAGTAGAAGATGGACTTCCAAATTCCCTTAGCAGCTGAGATGTGAGCATCATGTGTCTCTTCAGACAGGTGAGCTGATGCGTCAAATCCTGTGATGGTGTACTGAGTCAACAAGAATCCCAATGGAAGAACGAGATACCAATAGGTGTTCTCACCAAAGCCGGAGTTATTGTTCTGAGTAGTAAACATCCAGTTCAAGCTCTGGTGCTTATCGGTAGTAAAGAGCAAGATGCCGATAATGGCGGCTGCGCCAAAGACGTGCCACCAGACAGAGATGTTATTAAAGGCAGCGAGCAACTTTGAGCTGTAGATATTAACCACAGTGGCAAAGGCAAGAACGATCAAGAAGAGCACGAACTGCTGCTTGATGAAATCGCCACCCATAAAGTTGGTTGCATAGCTTGGTGAGTAGAGACCAATCAAGCTATTGATAAAACCGGTAACTCCATATCCCACAGATGCGGTCACAGAGACAAGGCCGATGAGGTTGAGCCAGCCGGTAAAGAATCCAGCCTTTGCTCCACCGAGCTTTGCAGCCCACCAGTAAATACCACCGGATGTTGGATAGGCAGAGGCGAGCTCTGACATACAAAAACCAATGATCAGAATAAATGCTGAGATGAGGGGCCAGCCGATAGAGATTGCGACTGGTCCGCCGTTATTCCACGCTTGTGCGAATGTAGTGAAACATCCAGCCAAGATAGAAATAATTGAGAATGAGATTGCAAAGTTTGAGAACGAGCTCCAGCTTCGCGTGAGTTCTTGCTTGTATCCAAGTTCGGCTAAGCGGCGTTCATCTTCATTGAGAGTGCTCATGCAGTATTAACCCTTCCAGTTAGCGGGGCGGGGATGGCCTCGTGCCTTGATGTACCCACTATTTGTACTCCTGGCATCACCAGAAAGGAAGGCTATTTGCATGATTAGATTGGACTATGTGCAGACTTCTTGGCTTTTCTTCAAAGAATTCATCTTCTATTCCGCAACTCCTAGGCCAAGACCTTGACAATTTCGTAGCTCTGTCTCAAATACATTGCGATGGTTGGGGCTATTCCCACGTTGAGCACTCATCCCATCACGCAGAGAAGTTTCGTGAACCAATCCCAGCAATAGATTCTGCCCACCTCACAGAACAGATCAGCGCACCCACAGATGGCGCACTCCTACATTTTCGTTGGGCATCTAAAGGTCTCGAGGTGAAGGAATCAAACACACATCCCTTCACCCACCAAGACATCACTTTTATCCACAATGGATCCTTTAGACCCTTTGATGTCTTAAAGCCTTACATCTCAGATGAATACCTTGCACTCGCAGAAGGTGATACCGACTCTGAGCTCTACTTCCTCTACCTGCTCACAGAGATTAAGAAGCATGGATTTCTACTAGGAATTAAGAGCGCTCTGACATTTATCAAGAACAATATCGACCATAGCAGCGCCAATATGATGATCATGAATAAAGATTTCTTCGTCACAGCGTGCCGCTATAACCAAGATCGCATCCCTGATCTCTTCAAAAAAGATACCGACTACTACGAGCTTCGTTACAAAGAGGTAGATGGCGCAGTACTTGTCGCCTCAAGTGGCTGGAACCAAGAAGGTTGGACAGAGCTCACAAACGATTCACTCTTAATTGTTGACCGCAGCGACCAGTCTCACTCAACTCTGACTATTTAATCTGAGCAAAAGCTGCATCAAATAACTGCGCAAAGCGCAGAGATTGCGTCAACGGCATTACCCAATCAGAACCACCTTGCGCTCTGCGAGCAAAGTTATCGGCCATGATTTGATAAGGATCTACCGGTCCAAACTCTTCAACAGTGACCTTGTCACCCACAGTAATCTCAAGCTTGCTCTCAGCATGGCGTGAGTTAAAGACGTTATGGCCCAGCATGCGAGCTGTGCCCTTCTCCCCCTCAACAATGAGCCAACTTGTCTCAGGGATATTGCATGAAGTCACCGTCTCGCAGAGGGTATTACCCAAGGTGTAATTCACACGCGTGGTCTCATCAACACCACCTGGGTGGCGCACAGATTGCACAGCTAAATCTGAAACAACAGGAAAGTCCAATAACCACAGAGGTGCCACAGTTGAATATGGCCCCAAGTCATACAAGATTCCCCCACCAATAGTTGGATCAAGGCGAATATTGCCGCCATCGAGACCATCGTATGTAAAGCAAGAGCGAATTCTCTTAATCGCACCTAGCTGTCCTGATTGCACAACCTCTTGAATACGTTGCGTGCGTGGATGCCATCTATTCCATGATGCCTCAACAAAGAGAACTCCTTCAGCCTCCGATACAGCAATTGCTTCCTGCACTTGCGCCGCATTCATCCCCAATGGCTTCTCACATAAGACATGCTTGCCAGCCTTCATTGCTTTGATCGCAACAGGTAAGTGAAAAGCATTAGGCAGAGAGATATAGACACCATCTACTGAAGGGTCTGCAAACAATGAGTCGTAATCTGTATAGATCTTGCCCGTTGGCGAGATAGTCATTGCTCTATCTGCATCGCGCGATGCCACAGCATAAATCTCGCCCACATTAGAACGAGAGATAGCTGGATAGAGCGCCTTCTTGGCAATCATTCCAG
>WLJF01000047.1 GCA_009701945.1 Actinomycetota bacterium | reverse complement strand
GTTACAGCCTTACCGACTATCCCGCTCTTAGCTGCAGCATCAAGGCCGCTCTTTAAAATTGCATCGTGGCGAGTGCGATCCATCTCCTTGGCAACAGGATTGGCGACAATCAGCGCATGCACATCTGTCTTGAGAGATTTTCGGGCGCCAATGATGGCTGCAATTTCATCTGCGCTATCGACCTGATGTTCGATCGTGTAGCCAGAGTCAGTGAGATAGAAACCTGGGAAGTGTGTTGTCTTATAGCCAAGAAGACCGATTGCAAGAGTCTCAAGGCGCTCAAGAGTTGCACCCACATCAAGAATTGATTTCACACCAGCACACACGACAGTGATATCAAGATCTGAAAGCGCCGTCAGATCTGCAGATTCATCAAATGATTCATTGGCACCGCGATGCACGCCGCCAAGACCACCTGTGGCAAAGATATGAATTCCAGCTAAGACTGCAAGATGAGCAGTTGCTGCAACTGTGGTTGCCGCAGACTTTCCAGTTGCTGCAATGATGGCAAGGTCGCGACTTGATGCCTTGGCAATATCGTCGCGATTTGCGATGGCAACGAGTTGATCATCGGTAAGTCCTATGCAGACCTTTCCATCAAGGATGGCAATTGTTGCAGGGGTTGCTCCGTGCTTTCGCACGATATCTTCGACTTCGCGCGCTACCTCAAGATTTGAAGGACGAGGAAGGCCATGGCTGATAATCGTTGATTCAAGGGCAACGACAGGCTTGCCAGCTTTGAGCGCAGCTGCGACTTCTGGTGATGTAACGAATTCATACGAGTTCATGGCGGTAACAATACCCGTGAGAAGATAGCGCCGTGCATTTATCGCAAATCATGCCCTCGATCTTCTCGAGTTTAGGATTAATAACAGCGCATGATTCGATTCAATGCGGGAACAGTCCAAGCGGGCGAGAGCTGGTATTTCTCGTCGATGGGCTCGGCGCAGATGTTTTACGTGCATATGCTTCCGTTGCTCCATCACTTTCTGCGATGGCACTGCATGGAACTGTGACGACATCCTTTCCATCGACAACAGCGACAAGTCTTGCAACGCTGACAACTGGTGAGATGCCAGGTGCTCACGGCATGTTGGGTTACACAGTCCAAGTTCCTCGTAGCGGTGGCCGCATTCTCAATACTCTTAAGTGGGATGAGCGTGTGGATCCTGTGATCTGGCAACCAATTCCGACTCTCTTTGAACGCGCAACTGCTGCAGGAATTACCACAACACATGTTGCTGCGAAGAGATATGAAAATACAGGTTTCACACGTGCAGTCTTTCGTGGGGCGAACTACAAAGGCGCCAATATTCCAGCTGACCTCATCTCTGAAACTGTTGCAGCGCTAGAGAAGTCGCCATCTTTTGTCTATCTCTATGTCAATGATTTGGATTCAGCAGGTCACTCAGATGGCCTGGGTTCCGATAAATGGCTTGCAGCGCTGACGAGCATTGATGAATTGGTAAAGAACTTGATGCAGAAGTTGCCACAGGGAACCAGAATGTGGCTGACTGCAGATCACGGGATGATCAATGCGAGCGAGAAGATTGTGTTGGGCCGCGATAACGAACTACTGACAGATGTTGCAGTTATTGCTGGTGAGCCACGGATGCGCCATCTCTATCTCTCTGCAGATAGTGATAACGCTGAGAAGGAAGTCATTGCACGGTGGGAGAGCGCTCTAGGTTCTAAGGTCACCATGCACACAAGAGCAAGCGCTATCACTGCAGGGCTCTTTGGTCCTCATGTCTCACTTGATGCCGCAGAGCGAGCTGGTGATGTGATTGCAATTGCTCAAGGTGATCTTGTATTACTCGATCCTGAACGCGCCGACAAAGAGGGCGCAATGATTGGCCACCATGGTGGCGATAGCGTGATTGAAAGCTCTGTGCCGTTACTTGTGCACAGTATTAATTAATTATCTTCAGGTAATTCTTCTGATTTACGGCCGAACATAATTTCATCCCATGAAGGAACCTTTGCTCGGGATGTAATGCCATCTTGAGAATCTGCAGCTGTGGGAGTCTCACGAATTACTGCAAGGCGTGGAGTCTCAGGCTTCTCTTCCGTTGTATTAAAAAGATCTGCAATGCGAACAATCTCAGGCTCAACCTTGGGCTCTTCCAAACGTGAAGGATGAGTTGGCTCTGAGTAGATCATTGCTGATGCTGGTGTGCGCGTTGGGGCTTCTTCATCAATGAGCCATGCGCCATTGTCATCGGATGCATCCAGTGCGCGACGAGCGAGATCAAAGTTCCATGTTGCAACGCCATTGCCATCACGGTTTGGATAGTGAAGTTCGATATGCCAAGTGCCATCGATTTGGCGCCATGTATTCCATGAAACCTGATCTGTATCAACACCGCGCGGTGCAAGCTTTGCAAGCACTACTTCACCGAAGGTGAGGTCTGTGCGATGTGCATCTTTGCGCATGACGAGATCACGAGCGTTTGAGAGTATGTATTCGCGCTCTTGCATGATGGGACCTGAGAAGCGCTCAACCTTTTCAACAGTTGTCTGACCATCGCGAGCAATCTGTTCAAAGCTTTCACCGGCGCGCAGTCTGCGCTGAATCTCTTTCACAGAGATTGATTCATGCGCATCCACTGCTGGAACAGAGGTTAAACGTGGTTGATTGACAGTTGCGCGCAAGGTGTCGCTAATGCGCACGGAATAATTATTCCCATCGCCATCGACAAGTGAGAGATGGTTGCCATCTTCAGTCTTGCCATCTAAACGAAGCTCGGTCATGTGGGTGAGAATATCCGATAGGACGGTAATTTCCCGAGAGATTGACCCTCTAGACTTCACTTATGCATGAGGAGTTACTTGAATTAGCGCGCAAAGTTGGAGCTGAGGCGGCTGCCCTGCTCATGGACCGCCCTCCTGCCTTTGAAATCGAAGAGAAGACCACGGCAATCGATATCGTGACGCAGATGGATAAGAAGGCTGAAACCTTTATCGTCCAATCGATTCTTGCCAAGCGACCCGATGATGGAATGATCGGGGAAGAAGGCGCTGCTATTGAAAGCAGATCAGGAATTACCTGGGTTATCGATCCACTTGATGGAACAGTCAATTACTTCTATGGCCTTCCTGGTTGGAATGTCTCCATCGCTGCAAAAGATAGAGATGGCTCTGTTGTTGGCGTTGTGACTGCTCCGACCATCAATTCAACGTGGTGGGCAACTCGTGGAGGCGGCGCATACTTTAACGGCAGCAAGATCAAGGTCAATGAACCTGTGGAATTTGATCGTGCATTTATTGGAACTGGTTTTCAATACGATGTTTCACATCGCATGCGCCAGATTGAAAATGTGGGACGGATGCTTCCTCTGATTCGCGATATTCGTCGCAATGGAGCTGCAGCAGTTGATATCTGCTCTGTTGCAATGGGCGCACTCGATGCCTACTTCGAAGATGGATTGAAAGAGTGGGATTGGGCAGCAGCTAGTTTGGTTGCAACTGAGGCAGGGGCTCGCTTTGGTCTCTATGGAGCCGCGCCCTATATGACGACGCTGGCAGCAGGTCCGACCCTGTTCGCTGAGCTCGAGGCATTTCTGAACCTGCACGCGTAGATTTCGGCGGGGATTGGCCGATTTACGCTCAAGGCCCCTTCTATGGCAAGATACGCAGTCTGCACGGCGATATCCGTGCTCAATTAACATAGTTAATTAGTAATGAACAGGAATCACCATGAATATTCTCGACGTAGTAGATGCAGTCTCTCTTCGTAAGGACATCCCACAGTTCCGCGCAGGCGATGAGCTCAAGATCCATGTCCGTGTTATCGAAGGTAGCAAGTCACGTCTTCAGGTATTCCAGGGCATCGTTATCGGTCGCCAGGGTGATGGAGTTCGCGAAACTTTCACAATCCGTAAGGTTTCATACGGCGTTGGCGTAGAGCGCACATTCCCAGTTCACACACCAGTTATTGAAAAGATTGAACTCGTCAAGAAGGGCGATGTTCGTCGCGCAAAGCTTTACTACCTTCGTGATCTTCGCGGTAAGGCTGCAAAGATTCGCGAAAAGCGCGATGGCGTTGAAGGCTATGGCGATGGAATCCTTTCAACTCCTGTTGCTGAAGCACCTGTAGTTGAGGAAGTTGTTGAGGCGCCAGTTGCTGAAGCAGATGTTGAAGCGCCAGTTGCAGAGGCAGTTGCAGAAGAAGCTCCAGTTGCAGAAGCACCAGCAACTGAAGAAAAGCCTGCAGAGTAACTTCACCCCTTCTTATGCCACGCAAGGGCTCAGTCCTTCGTGAGTTCCCGATTCTTGTAATCGTTGCGCTCGCCGTCTCACTTCTTATCAAGACTTTCCTTGTGCAGTTCTTCTATATCCCTTCAGGGTCTATGGAGAACACGCTGCAAATTCAAGATCGCGTAGCCGTCAATAAAGTCCCCTTTATCTCAGGTTCTATCAATCGCGGTGATGTCGTTGTATTTAGAGACCCTGCCAATTGGTTACCTGAACCATATGAAAATGCCGAGAATAAAGTTGTAGCAAAGATTAAAGAAGGTCTTGTTGCAGTAGGAGTACTTCCCAATCCTGCAAAGCAATACCTTGTTAAGCGCGTTATTGGCGTTGCAGGCGATCAGATTATCTGTTGCAGCAATGGAAAGCTCACCATCAACGGCAAAGAGACCAATGAGCCTTATATCTTCGCTGGTAATAAGCCCAGTGATTTGGATTTCAATGTCACAGTTCCTGAAGGAAAAATCTGGGTCATGGGAGATCACCGCGGGTCATCTGCTGATTCTCGATATCACCAAGATGATGTCAACAATGGTTTTGTTCCAGTTGAGAAGGTCACAGGTCGCGTCTTTGCAATTATCTGGCCTGTCAAACACGTTGGCCTTGTTCCAAGCCAAGACCCCATCAAGTAAGAAGCAATGATGAAAGCGATCGAAGAACTTCTTCGTAACGCTGGAATTTCTCCGATTGCAGGAGTTGATGAGGCAGGTCGCGGGCCATGCGCCGGCCCTCTTGTTGTTGCAGCCGTCATCTTGAAAGATCCCACAGCGCCAGAGTTATCTGAGGTGCGCGATTCGAAAGAAGTATCTGAGAGTAAACGTGAAATTCTCTTTGATGTCATTATGAAACTGGCCGAAAGTGTCAGTGTGATTATTGTGCCACCATCTGAAATTGATGAACGTGGCGTGCATGCTGCAAACCTTGATGGAATGCGCAGAGCTGTTAAGGGCCTGAGTATTGAACCTGCATATGTCCTCACAGATGGCTATGCCATTGAAGGATTAGCGATTCCCAATGTGGCAGTCTGGAAAGGCGATCAGGTGGTGACAGCAATTAGCGCTGCCTCCATTATCGCCAAGGTAACGCGAGATCGGATCATGATTGAACTCGATAGCAAATATCCGCAGTATGGCTTTGCAAAACATAAGGGCTATATCACAGCAGTTCACACCAAAGCGTTGGCAGAACATGGCCCGTGTATAGAGCACCGCACATCGTTTTCAAATATCGCATCACTTCTTCCATAGTTTCCACAGCACACTCACTTCCCTCCCTTTTCTTGCCCAGCGGCATTTACTCTGCCGCCCATGATGATTCAAGCCAATACAACGCTGCTACAACGCTTAGCTCTCTTTGGCGCCATTGAATGTGGGAACCCATATTGGAGTGCGCAGATATCTGAATTTGGTATTGCAACTGTCTATGAGCACCTCTTTCTAGGCGTATATAAGAAGGAGAAATATGCGCACATCATTGAGAGGGTGCGTGGCTTTAACGCCGAGAGAGCTTTTGCGGCACTAGATGAAGCGGATGCAATCTTCTTAACTCCCGAAGATCCCCGATGGCCGATGAAGGTCAATCAATTACCGTGTCCACCTATTGGGTTGGTGGTGAAGGGAAACGTAGAGATTCTCAGCAACAACTCATTTTCTATTGTGGGCACGCGAAAACCCACTGCCTATGGCATTGGCATCGCAACAGAATTTGCAACAGGTTTTGTTGATC
>WLJF01000046.1 GCA_009701945.1 Actinomycetota bacterium | reverse complement strand
AGCAACACCGCCTGAAACCTTCTCATGCTCTGCAGCAAGCTCAAGCTCCATGCCTTCGCGTTGTTCAGCGGGAAGATCTGCAAGAAGTCTGCGGTGCAGAACGCGCACAGCAGCAACTGCGCCCATGACGGAGACTTCTGCTTGAGGCCATGCAAATACGCGAGTGGCACCGAGAGACTTTGAGTTCATTGCAACAAAGGCTCCACCATATGCCTTGCGAGTAATGACGGTAACGCGAGGAACAACAGCTTCAGCAAATGCGTGAAGCAACTTCGCACCGCGGCGCACAGCGCCTTCCCACTCTTGGCCGATGCCTGGCAAGAAGCCAGTCACATCGGCAATAACAACAAGTGGAATTCCAAAGGCATCACAGGTGCGAACAAAGCGCGCTGCCTTCTCACCTGCCGCTGAGTCAAGGACTCCGCCAATTACTTGTGGATTATTTGCGATAACTCCCACTGTGCGACCACCGAGACGGCCAATAACTGTTGTCATGTTCTCGGCCCACATATCAAGGAGCTCTAACTTTTCGCCATCTTTATCGAGAATGGCATCAACCAGCGGATGCACTTCATAAATACGCTTTGCAGAATCTGGAACTAAATGGGCAAGCTTCACATCTTCAACGTGCGGCGACATTAAGCCTTGATTAGCAAAGAGGGATACAAGATCTTGAATCTCGCTATAGGCAATATCTTCAGAAGGTGCGATGACGTGAGCAACACCGGAATTCTTACTATGCGCCTCTGGTCCACCGAGCAGTGCCATATCGACGATATCTCCCGTTACAGATTTCACGACATCAGGGCCCGTAACAAAGATCCGTCCTTCAGGTGCAAGGACGACGATGTCCGTGAGGGCTGGACCGTAAGCACCGCCTCCAGCTGTGGGACCAAGTACTAATGAGAGTTGTGGAATGCGACCACTTGCTGTGACCATCGCTTGGAAGACTTCACCGAATGCGTTGAGGGATGCAACGCCATCACTTAAACGCGCACCGCCTGAATGCCAAATTCCAATGACAGGAACTTGTGCACCCATCGCTGCGCGATACGCCTGCACAATAACTTGCGAGCCTTCAATGCCGAGTGCGCCACCTTTAATTGTGGGGTCAGATGCGAAGACAACAACTTTATTTCCTTTAACAAGACCAGTTGCTGCAACCATTCCGCAATCGGTGCGAGGAAGGAGTAATTCAAAATTACCGTCATCAAGTAATTTGGCGATTCGAGCTTCGGGATCGAGCACCTTCTCTGGTGTTGCCATGGCTTTAGATTAGAGCGATTTAAATGCAAGTACTACGTTGTGGCCGCCAAATCCGAAAGAATCATTGAGCGCTGCGATATCTCCCGCAGGAAGTTGGCGTGGTGTGTCGCGAACGACATCGACGGTCACAGCTGGGTCTAAGTTTTCAATGTTAATTGTTGGGGGAGCAAGGCGATCTTGAAGGGCTTTGACAATAAAGACAGATTCGATTGCACCAGCACCACCGAGTAGGTGTCCTGTCATCGACTTTGTTGCAGATACTGCAACGTGATCAGCATCTGCACCCAGTGCTTTGCGCAGTGCATTTGCTTCAGCAACATCTCCTGCAGGAGTTGATGTGGCATGCGCATTCAGGTGCACGATGTCCTTCGTTGAAAGACCAGAATTTTCTAGAGCAAATTTAATTGCGCGCCGCACGCCACTGCCATCAGGATCTGGAGCTGCGATGTGATAACCATCTGAGGAAAGTCCTTGTCCGCCTATTTCACAGTAGATCTTTGCACCGCGAGCTTTAGCGTGTTCATACTCTTCAATAACAAGGATTCCGCCACCCTCACCGAGGACGAATCCATCGCGATCAACGTCATAAGGTCGTGATGCGCGAGCTGGTGCATCATTGCGCGTTGAAAGTGCTTTCATCGCAGCAAAGCCAGCCATAGGTAATTGGTGAATCGCAGCTTCAACGCCACCGGTAACGATGATGTCGGCGCGATTGTTCTTAATCATTTCAAAGGCATAACCGATTGCTTCGGCACCTGATGCACATGCGCTCACCGGGGTGTGAACACCAGCTTTTGCTTGAAGCTCAAGTCCCACATTGGCTGCTGGTCCGTTAGGCATCAACATCGGAACAGTGTGTGGACTGACGCCGCGTGCACCTTTTTCATTTAAGTTCACAAATTGGTCAAGGAGAGTGATAACTCCGCCAATACCGGATGCGATGACTACGCCAAGGCGTTCCTTATCGACCTCATCAGGAGAACCTGCATCTTTCCAGGCTTCACGGGATGCAACGAGTGCGAATTGTTCTGAGCGATCAAGGCGGCGCATCTCAACGCGCTCCATCTGATCTGCAGGTTCTGTCGCAACGCGCGCAGCGAAGTGCACAGGTAGGAGCTCACGCCAATCTTCAGTAAGAAGTCTGACTCCAGATTGGCCGGCAAGTAGCGCCTTCCAGGTTGAATCGACATCTCCACCGAGAGGCGTTGTGGCACCAAGGCCTGTAACGACTACGCGACGTTGTGACATACCGCTTTAAAAATTCTACTTATGCAGCAGCGTTAACGATGAAGTTGACTGCATCGCCGACTGTAGCGAGCTCAGTTACCTTCTCATCAGGAATCTTCACGCCAAAGCGCTCCTCGCATGCGACTACAACTTCAACCATGCTGAGTGAGTCAACTTCGAGATCTTCTGTGAAGTTCTTACCAAGTTCGATGGATGCAGCTGGAATACCCGCTACTTCTTCAACGATCTCTTTAATTCCTGCAAGTACATCTGCTGGTGATAACGCCATTATTTTTTCCTTTGCTATATCTGTATTCGTGGGGACAGGTGTGTAATTGTGTACGAAAGAAGGGCTTACTTCCCAGTAAATGGGTGGGTATTCCCAAGAAAATTATGGTTTAGGCGGTAATTTCACAACCTGACCCGCATAAACGAGACCTGCGCCATAGCCAATGAGCAGAGCCAATTTTCCATGGAGCTCAGGGTGTTTCTGCAAAAGAGCATCCATAGCAAGCGGAATGGATGCAGCAGATGTATTTCCATTCTTACGGATGTCATCAGCGATGATCACTGAGTCAGGCAGTTTCATCTCTTTTGCCATTGTTTCAATGATGCGCACATTTGCTTGGTGTGGAATAAATGCATCAAGGTCATTGACGTTAAGGCCTGCAGATTCAAGTGCTTTGAGAGCTGCCTTGCTCATCGAAAATACCGCCCAGCGGAAAACTTTTTGACCTTCTTGAGAAATATTTGGCCATTTACTGCCAGCCTTCGTCAATTGTGTCTCCACATCACGCACTTCAATCCATGATGGATTCATCTGAATGGCATCGCGCTCATCAGCATCTGAACCCCACTCAACAGGACCGATCCCAGCTTCTTGCGATGCACCAATAACAACTGCGCCTGCGCCATCTGCGAAGATAAATGCTGTTGCGCGATCATCAGGATCTGTGAAATCTGAGATCTTCTCCGCACCAATGACTAAGACGGTCTTAGAGGTTCCAGACTTAATGAAGTCATGAGCCATAGAGACACCATAAGAAAATCCAGCACATGCTGCATTGATATCAAAAGCTGCAGCTTTGGGATGACCTAAGCGTTGCAGGATTGCAGTTGCAGCAGATGGTGCCTGGAAAGGAAAGGTAATTGTTGCCACGATGATGGTGTCGATATCTGTAATGGAGAGCTTTGCTTTCTTGAGAGCATCTTGCGCAGCCCATGTGGCCATATCGAGAACAGTCTCAGTTTCATCTGCAAAGCGACGAGTTTCAATACCTGTGCGTTGCTGAATCCACTCATCACTGGAGTCAATTCGCACTGCAACTTCATCGTTAGTGACGATGCGCTTAGGACGGTATGAGCCAACAGAAAGTATTTGGCTCTCGCTACCTGTCTTTGATGCAATTGTTGCCATTACTTGCCTCCATGAGTTGCAACGAATGCACGCGCTGCATCGAGATCTGCAGGGCTCTTCAGAGCGAACTGTTCAATACTAGGAGCAGCGCGCTTGATAAGTCCAACAAGGGTTCCAGCAGGGGCAACTTCAATAACTCCAGTAACGCCTAAGGAGAGAAGAGTTTCCATACACAAATCCCAGCGAACAGGGTTAGCAATCTGATTGACGATGCGATCTAGTACTTCTGCACCATCTGTCACCACAGCTCCATCTTTATTGGAGAGAACTCCGACTGTGGGAGTCGATGGTGACATCGTTGTAGCAAGTGCGCGCAGTGGCTCTACTGCCGGTTGCATATAAGAGGTGTGGAATGCGCCTGCAACTGCCAAGGGGCGAACGCGAGCACCATCTGGTGCAAGTTGCGCAAGAGCATCAAGATCTCCTGCAGCAACAATCTGTCCACCGCCATTGTCATTGGCTGCAACAAGACCTAAATCAGAAATTGCGCGAAGGACTAACTGGCGATCTCCACCTAATACAGCTGCCATTCCTGATGGAGTTACTCCGGCAGCTTTAGCCATCTCAACTCCGCGGGCACGAACTAATTTCATAGCATCGATAGGTGTGAGTGCACCTGCAATTGAAGCCGCTGTTATTTCACCCACCGAATGTCCTGCAACAAATGAGAAAGAACCAGTTACACCTAAGGCATGAGCACTCATCAAACCTGCAGCAACGATGAGAGGTTGCGCGTTGGAGGTATCTTTAATTTCATCTGCATCGGCTGTGGTTCCAAGACGAACAATGTCGAGTCCGATTCCATCTGAAATCTCTTCCGCCATGGTGCGTATCTGCGCATCTTCAAGCCAGGAGCTGAGCATTCCGGGAGTTTGAGAACCTTGTCCCGGAGCAATGATGGCGAGCATGTCTTTAATATAAAGGATTACGAACGAGTAACTAGCCAGACTTGAGCGCAATGTGGCGAGACATTGACCTTATCTGAAGGCATTTTGATAATCGGTTCATGTGTTTCAACGAAAGATGCCGCATCAAAGATGCGACGGAAACTTGTTCCCCATTTATTATCTGGCAGAGCAAATGAAGTTTCTTCTGTTGAAGAGTTGAGTAAGAGCAATAAACCACGATTAGGGCCAGCTTCAATCACCACAGTCAGGCTTCGCTTTTCACCATCTTCCCAGTGATCTTCAGTCATCTCACGACCACCCAAGCTAAACCAGGCAATATCTTTTCGTTGCGTCCCTAAATCAATGCGACCCGTAAAGAATTCTGCTGCAACATCTGCAAGATAGGTCTTTCGAATGCGGGTGAGTTCAGAGACTGAATCGCGCATGTCACGTTGTAACTCATTGAGCTCCCAATTATTTGCCCAGCCACCCATAAAGGTTTCGGGGGAGTCTGCAATAGTCGGCGTCATATCGCGCGGCATGGAATAAGCGTTATTGGAACCTGCTTGCGTGCGACAGAGTTCATCGCCCATTGTGATCATCGGAACGCCTGCAGAGAGCAGAAGTGTTGCCATGATGGATTTCTTGAGCGAATGACGAAGTGCAATTAACTCAGCATCTTCGCTGATTCCTTCAACACCCATATTCCACGATCGGTTCTCATTCGAACCATCGCGGTTATCTTCTTGATTAGGCTCATTGCGCTTGTTTGAGTACATCACCAAATCCGCGAGAGTAAATCCATCGTGTGCGGTTATAAAGTTGATCGAAGATGTTGGTCCGCGGTAGTAAAAAACATCAGATGATCCGCTAATACCAGCTGCAATATCGGCAACGCCCTCACCATAACCACGAGCTAGATCGCCCAACCAGAACTGGCGAACAGAATCACGGTAGCGGTCATTCCATTCGCGCCATGGATGAGGAAAATCGCCTAGTGAATAACGCGAAACATCCCAAGGCTCGGCAATCATCTTAAAGTTACGCAGCACTGCATCAGATTCGATAGCGGACATCAAAGACGAATCCGATGCAGAGCCAGTTGAATAGAGAGCTGTTGCTAAATCGAAGCGGAAACCATCGATACCGACAACTTCTACCCACCAGCGCAGCGAATCAATAATGTGGCGCACACCGTGTGGGCGTGATGCTGCAATGGTATTTCCGCACCCAGTGACATCGACATAGTTGCCGTTGCTGTCATGGCGATACCAGGCATTGTTATCAATACCCTTAAAACTTAACGTT